>JANWLJ010000258.1 GCA_025450955.1 Polyangium sp. (in: bacteria)
GATGGGCTTGCCGAAGGTGACCCGCTCTTTGGCGTAGGCGAGCGAGTCCTCGAGGGCGGCGCGCGCCACGCCGACCGCGCGGGCCGCGACATTGATCCGCCCGACCTCGAGCGCGCTCATCACCTGCGCGAAGCCGTGGCCGGGGCTGCCGCCAAGGAGCGCGCGCGCGGGCACGCGCAAGCCGGCGAAGCTGAGCGACGAGGTGCGCAGCCCCTTGTAGCCGAGCTTCTTGAGCGGCGCGCCTTCGATGAGCGTGCCGGGCTGAGCCGCCTCTTTTTCGACGATGAAGCAGGAGAGCCCGCCTGCGCCGGGGCCGGAGGTGCGCGCCACCACCGCGAACACGTTTCCTTCGTGGGTGTTGGTGATGAACTGCTTCTCCCCGTCGAGGACGTAGTCGCCGCCGTCGAGGCGCGCGCGGGTTTGCAGGTTGGCGACGTCGGAGCCCCCCTGCGGCTCGGTGAGCGCCAGGCCCCCGCGCAGCGCGCCGGAGGCGAGCTTCGGCAAAAGCGCCGCGCGCTCGGAGCCCGAGCCGAAGGTGCGCACCAGATAACAGACGATCCCGTGGGTGCCGAGCACGCCGGCCAGGCTCATCCAGCCGCGCGACAGCTCCTCGAACACCAGCGCGTAGGTGACGTAGTCGAGGCCGAGCCCGCCCTGTTCGGCGGGGACGCCCATCCCGAACAGGCCGAGCGCGCGCATTTTCTCGACGAGCGCGGTCGGGTACTCGTCGGCGTGCTCGAGCGCGCGCGCGACCGGCCGCACCTCGCGATCGACGAACCGTCGCACCGTCTGTAAAAGCGCCTGCTGCTCGTCGCTCAATGAAAGATCCAACCGTCCCTCGCGCCCACAATTTTTCGTTCGATGGAAGTTGTGACGGTAACGTCCCCGGATTAGACTTTGCAAGCGTGCACGAGGCCAGTCGATATCCGCGCCCGTTCGGCAAGTATCTCCTGCTCCGGCAGATCGCCGTCGGAGGGATGGCCGAGGTCTACCTGGCCCGGCAGAGCGGGCCGGCGGGGTTCGAGAAGGAGTGCGTCATCAAGCGCATCCTTCCGTCGCTGGCGGTGGACGAGCAGTTCGTCCAGATGTTCCTCGACGAGGCGCGCATCGCGGCGCGGCTGGCGCACCCGAACATCGTTCAGATCTTCGATCTCGGCGAGGCGGGGCCGCACGACTACTTCATCGCGATGGAGCACGTCCACGGCGTCGACCTGCAGCAGATCGGCGAGGCCGAGAGCAAGCGCGGCGGGCGGGTGCCGCTCGCGATCGCGCTGCGGTTGGTGTCGAACGTCGCCGAGGGGCTCGACCACGCGCATCGCGCCACCGACGCGCGCGGGGCGCCGCTCGGGCTGGTCCACCGCGACGTGACGCCCTCGTACGGGATGGTCTCCTACGACGGCGTCGCCAAGATCCTCGACTTCGGGATCGCCAAGGCGGTGGCCAAAAAGGCGCGCACCGAGGTGGGCGTCATCAAGGGCAAGATCCCGTACATGAGCCCGGAGCAGGTGCAGGGCGAAGAGGTCGACGCCCGCAGCGATCTGTTCTCGCTCGGCACGCTGCTCTACGAGCTCACCGTCGGGCACAAGCCGTTCGACGGGCAGAACGCGGCCGATCTCTCGCTCAAGATCCTGCACGACGAGCCGACGCCGCCCGATCTTCTGGTGCCGCACTATCCGGACGCGCTCGCCGCGATCGTGCGCATCGCGCTCGCCAAGCGGCGCCAGGATCGCTTCGCCTCCGCGCGCGACATGCAGGTGGCGCTCGAGGAGTTTCTGCTCTCGGGCGGCATCCGCTGCACCGCGCACGAGGTCGCGGCCTATCTCGACGATCTGTTTCCCGGCGAGCGCGAGCGCGTCACCGAGGGACCGGTCCCCTACCCGGTGGAGGTCACCGATCCAACCGTGCCGATGCATTTGAACCGAGACCTGGAACCTACCGCCGGACCCGAGCAGCCGAGCCATCCGGATCGCACCGATCGCACCCGCCGCGACGAGAGCGGGCCCGGACCGCTCATGGGCCCCGACCTTTCTTCGCCGCAGCTCGGAAACGTCGACGACGTGCGCCGCAACCTCGGCGGCGGCGGCGGCGGGATGACCTTCGTCGCGATCGCGCTGGTGATCGCGGTGGCGTTCGGCTTCTGGTATCTGCGCCAGCGCTCGGCGGCCGCCAACCAACCGCCGCCCGCTTTGCCGATCGCCGGCGCGCCACCTGCGACCGCGCCGCCGCCGACGGAGGCCCCGAGCGCGCCCGCGAACGTCAAGCCCGCCGCGGCGCCGAAGAGCCCTGTCACCCATCCCGCGCACCCGACGGTGGCCGCTCCGGCGGCGGCAGCGCCGAGCGCCGCTGCGCCCGCGCCCGAAGCCGCGCCGGTCAAGACGCCGGCCGCGCCCAAGGCCGCGACCTCGCACCCGGCCAAGCCGCACCACGTTCATCACCACGCCAAGTCCGAGGGCGCGGTCAGCTTGCCGCGCCTGCCGAGCCCGCCTCCGCCCGACGACGCGCCTTAGCAGCCGGCAAAAATCCGGGTGAGGATCGCGCTCAGCTCGACGGCGGAGCGGGCTGTTCGCCGCGCGGCAGGATGCGGCGCCAGAGGAGCCAGATCAGAAAGAGCAGGGCGCAGCCGGCCGCCGCCGCCGCGCCGCCTTGGAGGAAGTTCCGTCGATCGCGCAGCGCCTCGGCGCGCTCGAGCAAACCCTTGGCCTCGGCGAGCGACGGATCGAGCGCGAGCGCGCGGCGAAACAGCTCGGGCTCGGCGCGTCCGTGCGCGAGCGCCTGCACTCCGTCGAGGAGCGCCACCCGGGCCGCCGCCTCGTGGGCGTGCGGGCCGCTCGGATCGAGATCGACCGCCTGCCGGAGATAGCCGAGCGCCTCCGGAATCCGCCGCGCGCGCCGCAGCGCCTCGCCGTAGCGCAGGTAGGCCTCGACCATCTCGCCGCGCCGGGCGAAGTTGGGATCGTGCGCGAGGATCCAGCCGAAGTGATCGATCGCGCCCTTCAGATCGCCCGCCTGCGCCCGCGCTCGACCCGCCGAAAGCTCGGCCTCCCACTCGGCCGCGCGCTGGCGATCGTAGTAGCCGAACAGTCGATCGGTGAGCTCTTTCGCGGTGGCTTTCGGATCGGGCGGCGCATTCTCGATCGCCTGCACCTGCTTCTGGAGCGCGAGCAGCGCGAGCTCGCGATAGGTGAGATAGTCGGGCTTCTCCTCGTCCTCTTCGCGCCCGCCGGTGAGCTTGCGCTTTCGCATCGGCGCCGGCGGCGGCGGCGGTCCGGTCACGTACCTCAGCCAGGCCCAGCGCGCCTCCTTGCGCACTCGGTGCGACGGCGCGTCGACCTGACCGAGGATCGCGTCGACCGCCTCGAGCGCGCGCTCCTGACCGTACTGATGGATGATCGCCGACTTCACCCGATCGTCGGGCGCCGACGCGATCGCCTTCTGCGGCTGCGCGCGATCCATTCGATCGAGCTGGTAGGCGGCATAGCGTCGCTGCTTGGAGAGATGGAGCGCGGCCGGTCCGCGCTGGTGCATGAGCCGAATCAGCGCCGGCACCGCGAAGCTCCCCATCGATCGGATCTGCCGCCCGCACTCGTCGCGGAACACGCCGCCCGGCACGAACGCGAGCGCGAACATCGGATCGACCGCGTCCATTCGCTGGGTGGACGCGATCGCGCGCAGGAGCGCCACCTCTTCCATCGCCTCGGCGCGTGCGATCTCGAGCTCGGCGCGGGTCGGCGGCAGGGGCTGCGCCACCACCGGAGCCGGCTCGACGGCCGCCTTGCGGGGCGCGGACTTTTGCGGCGGCGGGGGCGGCTCGCCCGGCAGCGGGGCCGGCGCGGTGAAGATCGGATCGCCGAGATCGACCTCGTTGAGCGCGCTCAGCCAGTCGAGGGTTTCCGGATCGTGCGGCTTGGGACGATGCGCGCGCGGCTGGCCCCTCACCCGCGGCGGCGCCACCCACGGGGGCTCGGGCCGGCGGATCCACATCGGATCGGCGCTAATCCAATTCGGCACTTGCGCCCACATTCCGAGAAACAACCTTCGAAATGTATCCGGCGAGGTTTGCAAGGGATGGAGCAGCCGGCGCGCGAGCATCGGCTCCGCTTCGGGCGGCAGGTGGGCCAGGAATTCGGCGGCGGCGAGCCGCGCCTTCGGATCGGCGGAGCGGAACGCGGCGGCGCGCGCGGCGAGCTCGGACTCGGTGAGCGGGGCGGCGGACGCGGGGCTGGCGACTGCGGCCGCGGCGGCGAGGAGCGCGCTCAGAAGGACCGCGGGCACGCTCTCGGATCTAGCCGCGACCTTTGCGCGGCGCAAGAATCCTAATGAAGGATGCGCATGCGCGTGAGACCGAGGCCGTAGAGCTCTTGCGACTCGGCCTCGAACTCGGAGAACCTGATCGCCATCCCGGTCAGCGAGCGCGGGCCCCCGCCGTCGGTATCGGCGAAGTTGAGGAAGTAGTGATTCTTCACCTCGCCGCGGGCGACGATCGAGGCCTGCGAGTCGGGCATCCAGAAATGGACCCGCACCTCGGTCCCGAGCGGCATCGGGTCGGAGAGCTCGACCAGGATGCCGCCCGCCGAGATGTTGCGCGCCATGGCGTTGCACTCGCCGAAGGCTTCGGTCGACAGGATCACCGGGAACACTTTTTCGAACCGCAACGCCTGGCGCTTATTCGTCATGCTAAAATCATATTTCGGTAGGCGAATGAAGTCAAAAATCCTACATGTAGGTGCGCTATAAACCTCTGGAGAGGAGCGCCGGACAATGGCTAAAAAGGTCTTGGTTACGGGTGCTAGCGGCTTTATTGGCTCGGCGGTGGTGCGCAAGCTGCTCGGGCGCGGGCGCGAGGTGCGCTGCTACCTCGAGCCGGGGGCGCGCCTGGAGAACCTCGACGGGCTCGACGTCGAGAAGGTGACCGGCGACGTCAACGATCGCGACGCGATCGCGGGCGCGCTCAAGGGCTGCGACACGCTCTATCACCTCGCCGCGATCTACGCGATCTGGCTGCCCGACCCCGCTCTCATGTACCGGGTCAACGTCGAGGGCTCGAAGACGGTCTTGTGGGCCGCCTACAAAGCCAACCTCGACAAGGTGGTCTACACCAGCTCGATCGCGGCGGTCGGCGCCTCCGACCAGGGGCCCGCCGACGAGACTCACGAATTTTCCCGTCGCGACTGGGAAGAGGGCAACGGCTATATCCGCTCGAAGTGGCTCTCGGAGCTCGACGCGCTCCGCTTCGCGCGCGAGGGGCTGCCGCTGGTGGTGGTCAATCCGGCCTTTCCGTTCGGCGAGCGGGACATCGCGCCGACGCCGACCGGCGGCTTCATCATCGCGGCGCTCAAGAAGCAGGTGCCGGGCTATGTGAATGCGGGCTTCTGCGCGGTCGACGTCGACGACGTCGCCGAGGGGCACGTGCTGGCCGCGGAGAAGGGGCGGGTCGGCGAGCGCTACATCCTCGGCAACCACAACGTCATGCTGCGCGACTTCTACAAGCTGGTCGCCGAGGCGGCGCACGTGCCTCCGCCCAAGCGGCGCATCCCGGCGCAGCTCGCGCTCGGAGCCGGCTGGGCGATGGAGAAGTGGGCCGACGCGAAGAAGAAGCGGCCGCTCGCGACCTACAAGGCGACCAAGTACACGCTGCGCACCCACTTCTTCGACAACGGCAAGGCGCGGCGCGAGCTGGGCTTGCCGGTGACCCCGCTCGACGTCACGATCGAGAAGTCGGTGCGCTGGTTCCGCGCCCATGGATATGCCGAATGAAGAAGCTCGCGCTCGCGCTCGCTCTCACCCTGCCGGTCGCCTTCGCCGCGCCGGTCCTCGCCGCGGACGGCGATCCCTGGATCGGCCTCGAGCTCGCAGGCGGCACGGACGGCGCGGTGCGCATCCGCGACGTGGTGGGCGGCTCGCCGGGCGAGCGCGCCGGGATTCACGCCGGCGACGAGGTGATCTCGCTCGACGGGAGGGCGACCGCCTCGCCACCGGCGCTCATCGCCGAGGTGCTCAAGGCGGGCGTCGGCCACACGGTCAAGCTCGAGCTGCGCGATCCGAAGGGCCACACCCGCACCGTCTCGCTCAAGCTCACGCCGCGGCCCGACATGGAGGTGCTCGAGCGCGACTCGCTGGTCGGCCGCGCGGCGCCGGACTTCACGCCGACGGTGCAGGCGGGCGCGCACCTGCCGCGGATCTCGTCGCTCAAGGGTCAGGTGGTGCTGATCGATTTTTTCGCGACCTGGTGCGGGCCGTGCGTGGCGATGATGCCGCACGTCGAGGAGCTGCACGAGAAGCTGGCGAAAAAGGGGCTCAAGGTGCTCGGCGTCTCGGGTGAATCGGCCGATATCGTGGCGCACGCGGCGGCGCAGTTTCACCTGCGCTACACCCTCGCCTCCGACGAGGATGACGGCGTCTCGCAAAAATATCGGGTGTTCGCGCTGCCCACCATGATCGTCATCGACCGGCGCGGCGTGGTGCGCGCGGTCTCGGTCGCGGATCCCGACGCGGTCGATCAGGCGGTCGCCGCCGCGCTGGCCCGGTAGTGCTCGCGCGCCTGCTCGAGCTGGTCGAGCTGTGCCGCAAAAACGGCATGCGGGTCTCGACGGCGGAGGTGCTCGATCTCACCCGCGCGGTCGAGCTCTTGGGGATCGAGGATCCCGAGCTCTTGCGCTCGGCCTTGCAGGCGACGCTGGTCAAGCGGCGCGCCGACGAGCCGATCTTCAGCGAGCTGTTCGATCTGTTCTTCTTTCGCAAGGGCGCCTTTTTGGCCGAGGCCGAGCGCGAAGGCGCGCCGCTCCTCGAAGCGCTGCGCAAAGAGGGATTGAGCGAAGAGGAGATCGAGCACCTGGTGGCGATTCTCGCCGACGAGGCGGCGCGCATGCAGCCGCTGGCGCGCGCGGGGCTCGGGCTCCGGCGCGCGCACCTCGAGGGGCTGATCCGGCTGGCGGGAATTCGGGTCGACTTCGAGCGGCTGCACACTCCGCTGCAGCTCGGTTTTTTCCCCCAGCAGCTGCTCGAGGCGATGGGCTTTCGCGGCGCGGTCGAGGAGCTCAATGGGATTTCGGCGCGGCTCGCGCGGAAGCTCGGTGAAGAGCGCGCCGAGAAGATCGTGCGGCTCGCGCGCGAGAACCTCGACCGGGTGCGCGGGCAGGTGCGCGGCTACGTCTCGGACGAGCTCGAGCGGCGCAACCTCCGGCTCGTCGAAGAGATGCGCAAGCAGCTCCTCGCCCACAA
>JANWLJ010000259.1 GCA_025450955.1 Polyangium sp. (in: bacteria)
AGGCGCTCTATGCCGACATGGGCCACTTCGGTCCGCGGCCGATCCGCGCCGCCTGGTTCGCGATCGTGATGCCGGCGATCATGTGCAACTACCTCGGTCAGGGCGCGCTGCTCATCGAGCACGGCCGCGGCATCGCATCCAATCCGTTCTACGGCCTCGCCGAGGGCTGGATGCTCTACCCGATGGTGGTGATCGCCACCGTCGCCACCGTGATCGCGTCGCAGGCGCTCATCTCGGGCGCATTTTCGCTCACCCAGCAGGCGGTGCAGCTCGGCTATTGGCCGCGCGTGCGCATCGTTCACACCTCGGGCGCGGCGGCGGGGCAGATCTACATCCCCGAGATCAACTGGGCGCTGATGGTCGCCTGCGTCGCGCTGGTGCTCGGCTTCCGCGCGTCGTCGAACCTGGCCGCGGCCTACGGCATCGCGGTCACCGGCACCATGACCATCACCTCGATCCTCTTCTATGTGGTGGCGCGCCGTCGCTGGAAGTGGTCGCTCCTCAAGGCCGGCTCGCTGGTGACCCTGTTTCTCATCGGCGACGTCGCGTTCCTGATCGCCAACCTCAACAAGATCGCCTCGGGCGGCTGGTTCCCGATCGCGGTGGCGCTGCTCGTCTTCTCGATCATGACCACCTGGCGCCGCGGCCGCGCCGAGCTCTACAAGCAGATGACCGCGAGCATGCTGCCGATGGATCTGTTCATGAGCGACACCGACTTCACCAAGGCGGTGCGGGTGCCCGGCACCGCGGTGTTCATGACCTCGAACACCACCGGCGCGCCGCTCGTGCTCCTGCACCACTTCAAGCACAACAAGGTGCTCCACGAGCAGGTGATTCTACTATCGGTGGTGACCGCCGACGTGCCGGTGGTGAGCGGCAAGGAGCGCGTCGAGCTCGAAGATCTCGGCCACGGCTTTTACCGCGTGACCGCCCACTACGGCTTCATGCAGAACCCGAACGTGATGAAGACCCTGAGGCGCGCGCAGCGGCTCGGGCTCGCCTGCGATCCGGAGACCACCAGCTTCTATCTCGGCCGCGAGACGCTTTTGGTCACCGGCCGCTCGCGGATGGCGCGCTGGCGCAAGATGCTGTTCGCGTTTCTCTCGCGCAACTCGCGCACCGCCACTTCGTTCTTCGGCCTCCCGCCGAACCGGGTGGTCGAGATGGGCGCGCAGATCGAGCTGTAGCGGTTGGCGGGGATCGACTGCGGGGCGGCTCGCTACGTCTGCGGCTCCGAGCGGCGGCGCAGCGCGATGAGCGCGAGCAGGACCAGGAGCGCGAGCCCGAGATTGCCGGTCGCGCTGCCCGAGACCGAGCAGCCGGCCGCGGTCGCACCGTTGGTGGTTCCGCCGTCGGGCGGGTTGGCCGCCGGCGGGCCGCCGCCGTCGTCGGTGCCGGTCGGCAGGACGCCGCCGTCGGAGTCGGTCGAGCCGGCGTCGGTGTCGACGGTGCCGCCGTCGGGCGTGCTGTTCGCCGGACCGACGGTGATCTTGATCTTGATCCCGTTGTCGGCCGGGCCGGCGCCCTTCGGCTCGTCGGCAAACCAGGTCACGCCCTCTTCGACCAGCGAGAAGGTGGCGGTGGAGGTCCCCTCGGCGTTGCCGGTCAGCTCGAGCGGAAAGCGCCCCACCTGCCCGGGCGGGGTATCGGCCATCACCGTCGAGGCGCGGGTCGGCGACAGCCAGCTCGGGCTGGCAAACGCCGAGTCCTGATCGCGCGGCGTCGGCGCCAGCTTGGTCGTCCCCACCTTCCAGGTCGCGGTCCCGAGGTTCTTCAGATCGACGTAGCCCTCGACGGTCTGGCCGAGCGAGATCACCTCGGCGCCCTGCTGAGTGGTGGGATAGGACTGGGCGACGAACGCGGCGTGATAGGGCGCCTCGGTCACCACGAACTTTGCCTCGAGCTGGTTGTCCGGCGGACCGCCCTCACCCGGATCGCTGAACCAGTGCACGCCCTCCTCGAGCGGATCGAAATATTCGGTATAGGTGCCCGCCTTCATCGGCGCGTGAAAGGTGAACTTGAAGGCGTAGCGCGCGCCCGGCGCGACGGTGCCCTTGACGGCCGCGGCGCGGTTCGGCGCCAGCCAGTCGGCGCCGGCGAACGGGCTCGATCGATCGCGCGGGCTCGAGGTGCCGAGCTTGGTGTTCGAGTCCCAGCTCTTGCTCCCGATGTTGCGCAAGGTGATGGTCGCCGCCATGTCCTGCCCGACGGTGAGCGGGATCGCGGTCGTGGCATAGGGGAACGACTGGCTCACGAACGCCGCGCCCCAGTCGGCGCCGCCGGCCACCACCTGAAGGTCGGCGAGCGAGCCGTTGAACTCGTCGAGATCGACCGCGCCCGAGATCCCCGGCACTGAGCCGTTGTCGGCGTACTGCCAGAATTTGAAGCTCGACCAGCCGCCCGGCAGGCTCGGACAGTTGACCTGCCAGTTGGCGACCCACAGCGTGTACTGCGACAGATCCGGGTTTCCGAGCTGGCTCCAGAATCCGGGCGCGGTGTAGATCATCGGCGTGCGGCCGGTCTTCTGCTTGACATAGCTGAGCCAGCTCTTCATGTGCGCGATGATGGTCGCGACCGACTGTCCGTCGGTGACCTCGACGTCGAGGGTGGGGGCGAGATCGCCCGGCCCGAGGGTGCCGATGCGATTGAGGAGGATGTCGGCGGTGGCGATCGGATCGTCCGAGGCGCGGAAGAACTGGTAGGCGCCGCGGATCATTCCCGCCGATTTCATCCCCGCCCAGTTGGTGGCGAAGTCGGGATCGAGATAGGTGCCGTCGTCGACGCGGGCGATCGCGAACTGGCGGCCCGAGGCTTTGACCGAGCTCCAATTGATCGAGCCTTGGAACTCCGACACGTCGATGCCCTGCACTTTGTTCGGGCCAGGGCAGGAGACGAGGGCGCCCTCGACCTCCTCGATCTGAACCGGCGGTGCAGAGCAGGCGGAGAGGGCGAACACGAGGGTGAAGGCGGCGAGCTTGCGCATGCCGGCCCGCTTTGCAAGCGGGTTGCCGCTGTCCAAGCTGGCGAAATCAGGGGCGCGCCTCGCCGATCGTGCAACTTGCCGTCGGCAGAAGCGCAACCGCTGGTCCGCACCTTCGGCCCCAGCGCGCGGCGCCTCAGGGCTCGATGCGGTGGGTGCAGGCGCATGGATTTCCGTCGCCGCCGACCCGCACCATCGCCTGCGCGCCCGGGTGACGATGCTCGAGCCAGGCGGCCGACGAGAGCGCGGTGAGGAGCGCCGCGGCGGCGAGCCAGATTCGCGCGCGCCTCATCGCGCCGCTCCGTGCGCAGCGGTGGAGGTCATCACGGGACCGTTTTCGCCGATGCGATCGCGCTCGCGCGCGAAGTTCGCCTCTTCGATCTTGGGCCGCTCTTTAGGCGACAGCGAGAGGATCCAGGCGGTGAGCGCCCAGCCATCTTGGGGCGACGCGATCGAGGTCGCGTACGAAGGCATCGGCGTGCCGTTCAGGCCGCCGTAGAGGGTGCGATAGACATCCTCGGGGCGATGGCCGTTTTTGAACGACCACTCGTAGGTGAGATCGGCGGGCTTGGTCGCGTTGCCCCAATCGTCGCGCAATGTGGGCGCCGCCGGCCCGTCGCCGCGCGAGCGCTCGCCGTGGCACTGCGCGCACTGAAGCTGCTTGGCGACCTCGCCGCCGCGCAGCGCGAGCGACGGCAGATCGGCGGGCGGCGCCGGCAGCGCGAGCAGCTGCGGCGTCTGGTGCTTGCGCCAGGCGTCGGTGAAGGTCGGCGAAAAAACGATCAAGTAGCGCGCGACGTCGTGGATCTGATCGTTGGTGAGAAACTCGCCCCAGGCCGGCATGCTGGTGCCGGGCACGCCGACCCGCACCGTGTGCTCGACGTCGGTCATCGTCGGCAGCTCGCCCGACTGGGTCGAGCGAAACTTGTAGGTGCCGGGGCGGAAGTCGCGCGGCTTGACGTCGAAGCCGCTCGCCAAAAAGCCCGCTCCGTCGCCGCGGATGCCGTGGCACACTGCGCACTGGGCGAGATAGACTTTTTTTCCGCGCCCCATCGCGTCCGCTTCCGGGAGATCGGCGGGAACCTCGACGGCGGGCGGCATCGGGTTATAGCGGGTCGCTTCGGCGACCCCGGGCTGCACGCCGGCCGCGCCGGCATAGCCCACCTTGGCCACCACGTCGTCGGGCGGATTCTGATGCGCCCAGTTGCCGCGCGCCGCGAACCCGGGGCCGAACCGATCGTACATCTGGAAAAAATCGACCGCGCGACAGTCGGTGAGCACCTCGCGCAGCTCGTGATAGTAGCGCTCGAACGTGTAGCTGAACGCCACTCCCTGCCCGGCGATCAGGTTGATCTTGCGCGCCACCGTGTCGACGCCCGCCTCGCGATGAAAGAGGTAGCGGTAGTAGGGGCTCTTGTCGCCGCCGGTGAAGGCGAGAAAATCGATCCACGCCTTGGGCGAATTGGGATCGATCTCGGCGAGCCGATCTTTCACGTTGACCCCGTAGACGCCGCCGTAGCGCTGAAAGAAGTCGGGGAACATGGTGTCGGTCCAGCGGTGCTCACCGACGGTGTGACCGATCGCGAAGCCGAAGCTCGCCAGCGTGTCGCGCTCCCAGTGCGAGCCGGGCGCCCAGTGAAAGATCACGCCGCCGGTCGGCCCTTTCCAGCCGGTGCCGCCGTAGGACTCCACCTGGTGCTCCGCGAGCTTGTTGTCGATCGACCAATAGACGAAATCGAGCCACCGCGGATCGCCGGGCACCAGCGTGAGGTTCTCGTCGGTGAGATCGCGATCGGGGTTGTACGAGGTGCGCACGCCGCGGCACTGCTCCTGCCACCTGGCCGAGCTCCACGACGCCGGCCCGAGGTGATGGCGGTTGTCGTGCGGCCGGCACCCCATGAGCCCACTTGCCAGGAGAGATGCGACGGCGATGTGTCTCAGCATGGTCACCTCGGTTTCGCGGCAACAGCAACGGACGTGCCGCGCATAAACAGGTCGATGCGGCGCCGGTTCGCGCAAGCGTTGCGTCGCACGACCGGTCTCATGCACTTTTTTCGTCGCGGCGGACGCGAGCGCCGCGCCCGGCGGGCGCCGCAGGTGGTATCGAAGCTGCACCGGAGCCGCGCCATGGCACAGGCGCGAGAAATAGAAGCTCCGGCGATCGAGCTCTCCGACGAGCTGGCGACCTTCCTCGGCGCGCTGCCGCCGGGCGGCACCTTCCGCTACCTCTATCAAGACGCGGTCAAGCTCTCGGGCCACTCCTGCCCGACGGGGGCCGGCGCCTATCTGATGACCGCGGCGGCGCTGCGCGCGCTCTACCCGAACGCGATCCCCGCGCGCGGCGAGATCGAGGTGGTCGTCGGCGGCGCGCCCGACGGCACCTCGTCCGGGCCGATGTCGCAGGTGATCACGCTCCTCACCGGCGCGGCGGGCGAGAGCGGCTTCGCCGGGCTCGGCGGAAAGTTCGTCCGTCGCGGTCTTCTGCGCTTCGACTCCGCGCTCGCCGGACGAATTCGCTTTTGCCGGCGCGACAGCGGCCAGGCGGTGGAGGTGACCTACGAGCCGGGACGCGTGCCGCCGTCGGCGGAGCTGCGCGCGGTCATGGCTCGCGCGCTCGGCGACGAGGCGACCGACTCGGATCGGGCGCGCTTCTCCGAGCTGTGGACCGAGCGGGTCGCCGAAATTTTGTCGGGCGATCCCGAACGGGTGGTTCAGGTGAGAGCCGTGCGCGCGCCCTGACCAGGGGAGGGCCGCGCACGGCCGAGGAGGCAGCGATGGAGCCGGACGAGCCGTTTCCTTCGGAGGTGCGAGAAATGAACCTCGAGGAGCACCGCAGGTTGCGGGAGTCGGCCGCCGAGCTGGCCGCTCACGTGCGCGGCTGCGACTGCGCCAGCTTGCGCAAGCCGATCGCCGAGAGCATCGCCGCGCTGCTCGATCAACTTCGCCGCCATCTCGATCATGAAGACGCCACGCTCGGGCCGCTGCTCGCGCACATCGATCCCTGGGGCGCGGAGCGGGCGGCGCGCCTCGGTGAGCGGCGCCGGATCGAGCTCGGCCGGCTCGCCGAAATGATCGAACGGCTCACCGAGCCGATGCGGGACGGCCCGCTCCGCGAGCATGTGTTACGGTTCGTCGACTGGATCGAAAACGAGCTCTCGCGCGAAGAGCGAGAGCACCTCGACGCCGACCTCTTGCGCGACGACCCGATGACGCGGGATTCTTTCGGCGGATAAAAAAGGAGCACCGATGGCCAGACCGCACGCGCTCATCCCCGCCGCGCCGTACCGCAGCTATGCGCAGTTTCTCGCCGACGCCGGCGCTCCGCTCGCCAGCGTGATCGATCGCGCGCCCGAAGCGCTCACCGACGAGCTGCGCCGCTCCGGACTTCGTGGCCGCGGCGGTGCCGGCTTTCCGACCGGCATCAAGTGGGAGAGCTTGCGCACCCACGCCTGCCCGACCCGCTACGTGGTGTGCAACGCGGCCGAGGGCGAGCCGGCCACCTTCAAAGATCGCTTTCTTTTGCGCAAAAATCCCTACGCGACCTTGGAAGGGATGCGCATCGCGGCCCACGTGGTCGGCGCCAAGGAGGGCTATATCGTCCTCAAGGCGTCGTCGGTGAAGGAGCTCGGGCGGGTGCGCGCGGCGCTCGACGAGCTGACCGCCGCCGGAGTGATGAACGGTTTTTCCCTGAAAATCGTCGAGGGCCCCGAGGAATATCTGCTCGGCGAGGAGAAGGCGCTCCTCAACGTGATCGAGGGCGAGGGTCCGCTGCCGCGTCCGGCCGACGAGCCGCCCTACGAGACCGGCCTGTTCGCTCATCCGGGCTCGCCCAATCCGGCGCTGGTCAATAACGCCGAGACCTATGCGCACGTGCCGAGCATCGTCCGGCTCGGCGCCGAGTCGTTCCGCTCACTCGGCACCAGCGACACGCCGGGCACGGTGCTCTACACCGTCTGCGGCGACGTGCAGCGCCCCGGCGTCTACGAGCTCGAAGGCGGCGTGACCCTCGCGCGGCTGTTCGGCGAGATCGCCGGCGGACCTTTGCCGGGCCGCAGCTTGAAGGCGGCGCTGCCCGGCGTCTCGACGGGGGTGATCACCGCTGATCGCTTCGACACCCGGGCCGACTTCGGCTCGCTCGCGGCGCTCGGCTCCGGCCTCGGCGCGGCCGGCTTCTGGGTGCTCGACGATTCGCGCAGCATCGCGCGCGCGGCGCAGAGCGCGATCCGATTTCTCTA
>JANWLJ010000260.1 GCA_025450955.1 Polyangium sp. (in: bacteria)
CCAGCTCCTGCTCGTCGACGCCGGCTGCGAAATCGACGGCTTCACCGCCGACGTCACCCGCACCTATCCGATCGGCGCCCGCTTCTCACCCGCCGAGCGGCGCGCCTATCAGCTCGTCCTCGACGTCGAGAAGCGCTGCATCGCCGAGGTGCGGCCCGGCGCCAACATCGACGCGATCCATCAGCTCGCGGTCGAGCTGCTCACCGCCGGAATGGTCGAGCTCGGCCTGCTCTCGGGCGATCCCAAACAGCTCATCGAGAGCGGCGCCTACAAGCGCTTCTACATGCACCGCACCTCGCACTGGCTCGGCCTCGACGTCCACGACGTCGGCGCCTACACGGTCGACGGCAAGTCGCGTCCGCTCGTCCCCGGCATGGTGCTCACCGTCGAGCCGGGCCTCTACGTTCCGCCCGACTCCGAAGGCGTGCCCGCCGAGCTGCGCGGCCTCGGCATCCGCATCGAAGACGACGTGCTGGTCACCGAGACCGGCCACGAGATCCTCACCCGCGCCATCCCGAAAGAGATCCCCGACCTCGAAGCCCTCACCACCGCGTGAATCAGGCGACGATGAGGAGCGGGCCTTCGAGGTCCTGGACGGCGGTGGCCAGATCTTGCGGGGTCGAGTCTTCGCCGGGCTCGTTGACCTCGTTTTCGAAATAGCCGCGCGACAAGATCACCATGTCGTAGGCGCCCGCGGCCGCCTCGTCGGCGATCGCCTGGGCGGTGCCTTCGGTGTCCGCCTCGTCGGCGAACAGGTAGTCCATCTGGTGATCGCCGACGCCGCGCTCGTAGAGCAGGCGGCGCGCGTCCTCGAGACCGGCGACCTGCTTCTGGCGCCAGCCCTCGAGATCGCGGGCGTCGTAGTCGCCGGTATCGACGGCGACGTCGAGCTCGTCGGGCTGGCCGTCGCCGGTCTCCTCGTAGCTCCGCTCGTCGGGCCGCACCTGGGTAAAGGCGAAGGTGATGAGGCCGCCCTCTTGCGCGACGATGTCGCCGGCGCGCACCACCGCCTCGTAAAAACGGTCGCTCGGAAAAACCGGGAGCAGGATTTTTTTCGCCATTTTCGCCTCAGCGCCCCGGATGAGCACGCCTGGCCGCCCCCGGCAGCGCCAGCGCCATCGCCGCCGCCAGGAGCAGCCCGGCGAGCAGCAGTGAAATTCCGAGGACCATGCTTCGAAAGCGAAGCAAGGTTCGCGCCGTTACTTGGCTTGCTGGTAGCTCTGAGTGATGCGTTGAATGGTCTTGCCGTTCGGATCGGCGTGCGCACGGTCGGCGAGCGCGAGGGTGGTGAGGCCGTTTTGCAGCACCACGCCGGTCACCGCTTGCGCGATCCAGTCCTCGCTCGCTCGCTTGCCGAGCGCCTGGCCGGCAGGGCTCGCATATTCGCAGACCAGCGCGTCGACGCCGGCGAGCGGGCCGGTCGCGCACGAGCTCGCGCCGTAGCGCGCCGGATCGGTCGGGTGAAAGCCGTCGAGCTTGAAGCCGCCGGCGACGAGCGCGTCATTGACCTGCTTGAGGTGGGCGCCGCCGGGCGTCTCTTTGTGGCAGCCGGTCACCGTCGCCAACGCGGTCGCGGTCAGGAGGATCAGCCATACGCGTCTCATCTAGTGTTTGCCCCAGCCGTTGTGCTTGCCGTTGTCGTGATGGCCGAAGCCGCCATGGCCGCGATCGTCCTCGCGGTGACCCCAGTCGCTGTCGTGGCCGTGATCGTGGTGACCTCTGCCACCGCCGCGAACCTCGACGCCGCCGCCGCCGTAGTAGACGGGCCGCGGCGCGCCGACGACCACGCCGGGCGCGCCGAACACCACGCCGGGCGCGCCGACCACCACCGGCGGCGGCGGCGCGAACACCACGCCCGGCGCGCTCACCTCGACGTCGACCCGCGGCCGCGGCGCGTAGATCCGCACCGACGGCGGCGCGCCGACCACGACGCCGGGCGCGCCGACCACCACGCCGGGCGCGCTCACCACCACCTCGCCGTGCCACTCGGGCGGCGGCTGAACCTCGACGGTGGGCCGAAAGGTCACGAACGGTCGATACTCGGCATTGACCACCCGCACCTCACGCGGCGGCGCCGGCAAGGGCGGCCCGATGTAGAACGCGACGTCGCCCTGCATTTTGTATTGCGGCCCCTCGGGCGCGGCGAACGCGTGATAGTGCGGCCCGTTGATGAGGCAGTACACCGGCTGTCCGGTGGCGGTGAGGATCGGATGATGTCCGTAAAAGACGTGGCGCGGCCCGTCGTAGCCGAACGGCGTCGGATCGCCGGTGAAGACGTACTCGTCGCCGACCTGTTGATAGAGCGCCGCGCGATCGGGCGCGTAGGCGTGAATGTGCGGACCCTCGATGTAGCAGTAGCCGCCGCCGTGGCGCGCCGCGATCGGGTGCGGGCCGAGGAAGCGGACGTGCCGCGCCTCGGCCGGCGACGAAACCACGACCGCCGCCGCCAGGGTGAGCGCTGCGACCAGGGTGTGCGTTCGCATGATTCCTCCTTCTCGTCGTTGGCGTCGAGCACGGCGCGTGCCACTCGAAGGAGGCGTCGCGCCGGCCCGCTGCGCCGCTTTGTCGGAGCGCTTTCGCTCCGCGGCGCAAAACTGCTCCGCATGGTACGATGACGCAGCCGCATGAGCTCGGTCAACCTCTTTGCCAAAGAGATCTCTCTCAAGATTGTCTATTACGGGCCGGGCCTGGGCGGTAAGACCAGCTCGCTCCAGCACATTCATCGCGCGATCAAGCCCGAGGCGCGCGGCCAGCTGGTGTCGCTGTCGACGGGAATCGACCGCACGCTCTACTTCGATTTTTTGCCGGTCAAGCTGCCCAAGCTGCGCGGCTACACCATCCGCGTGCAGCTCTACACCGTGCCCGGCCAGGTGCACTACAACTCGACCCGCAAGCTGGTGCTCACCGGCGCCGACGGGTTGGTGTTCGTCGCCGACTCGCAGCGCGCGCGCGCCGAGGCCAACAGCGAGAGCCTGAACAACCTCGTCGAGAACCTGCGCGAGCAGGGGCTTCAGCTCGAGCGGGTGCCGCACCTGTTTCAGTACAACAAGCGCGACGTGAACGATCTGTTGTCGGTCACCGAGCTCGAGCAGCAGCTCAATCATCATCACGCGCCCTATTTCGAAACCTCGGCGACCCAGGGGCGCGGGGTCTTCGAAGCGCTCAAGTCGATCACCACGCTGGTGCTCTCCGATCTGCGGCGGCGCGGGGTGTGGCGCGTCGAATCGCAGTCGCCGGCCACCGGGCCGGTGGCCTCGACCCTGCCGCCCGAGCTCATTCGCGAGGAGCCGAGCGATCCGGCGCTGTCGCTCGCGCGCAGCGACTCGATCGCGGCCAGTCTGCAAGCGCTCGCCGAGCGCGACGATCCGCCGGCCGGCGCCGACGGCGCGCTGAAGCCGCTCCAGCCGCTCCAGCCCGAAGAGCCGCTCTCGGGCGGCGGGGTGGTCGACGGCGGCATGCTCGGCCGCGGCGCCGCGCTTTCGGAGATCTTGCCGGCCGGCGCGGGCCGCGACGCGGTGGTCGCCGTCGAGTATCTCATCCATCGCGCCGACTACGCAGGCGCGGTCGCGCAGGCGGCGCGCCTCTTCAACGACGTCGCGCAGGCGGGTGTGGCGATGGCGTCGGCGCCCGGCCACGAGGGCCCGGCGCTGCACGCGCTCATGCTCGGCATCCCCGGCGCGCGCTATTTGCGATTCCGCCAAACCGCCGCCCGCGCCGCATCCGGCGGCGCCTCCTCCGCCGACGCCCTCTTCGCCCTCTTCTTCCTCGTCGACGCCGCGCTACGCGGCTAGCCCGCTAAAAAGCGAAGCGGGCGCCGATCAGGAAATCCCAATTGCCATAGAAGCTGGTGCACGAGTTGCTGCCGGCGGCGCAGTTGCCGACCACCGCGGCCGGGTAGATGCCGGGGCCGAGGGTGAAGTTGGTCTCGACCCCGAGCCCGACATTCTTGGTGACGTAATAGTGTAGGCCGCCGCCGAAGCGAACGATGAACGCGCCGCCCGCCAGGCTTCCGCCGACGCCGTTGAAGAGCAGGATGTCGCCGCCGATGCCGGCGCGGACGAACGGGACCAGCGGAAAGTGAATCAGCTTCTCCATCGACAGCATCGCGAACGCCCAGAGCTGAAGATCGTGATCCGCCGACGGCAGCACCGTCGGATTGCTGTGGCTGAGCGAGCCGTAGGTGTAGTCGAAGCCGCCGCCCACCCAGAGCGAGAATTTGTCGTAGCTCTTGAGCAGCCCGGCCACGTCGCCGGTGAACTTGTAGCCGCTCACCGAGTTGCCGTCGAAGCGCGCCTGCACGCCGAGCGGGCTGAGCCCGACCTGATACTTGCCGGGAAACTGCTCGGAGGAGGCGGCGTGAAACTGCTGCGGCGACTGCTGCGCCGGCGGCGGCGACTGCTGCTGCGTCATCGGCTGCTGCTCGGGCGGCGCTTGCTGCTCGGGCGCGGCTTGCTGCTCGGGCACCGGGGCCGGCTCGTCTTCTTGGGCGTTGGCGAAGCTGGAAAATGCGAGGAGGAGCGACAGCGCGCAGGCGAGGGATCGGGTCACGACATCCTCCGGGTCAGAAGGCGAACCGAGCGCCCATCAAGAAATCCCAATTGCCCCAAAAGCCGACGCAGTTCGATCCATTGTTGCCGCAGCCGGGGTAGGAGCCGGGCCCGAGGGCGAAGTCGGTCTGCACGCCGAGCCCGATGTTCTTGGTCAGGTAGTACTCGACGCCGCCACCGAACCTTGGAAACGCGAACGCGCCTCCGAGCGAGGTGTTGCCGCCGAACACCAGGAAGTCGCCGGCGAGCCCGGCCTGGACGTAGGGCACGAGTGGAATGTGGATCAGCTTCTCGAACGTGAGCCGGACGAATACGCCGAGCTCGACGTCGTGGGCGCAGCCGCCGAATCCGCCGGCGGTGATCACGTTGCCGTTGACGATCACGTTGCCGTTACCGCAGCCGAACGCCGGGTACGTGTACGAAAACGCGCCGCCCACCCAGACGGTGAGCTTGCTCAGGTTCGCCACCACGCCGGCGAAGTCCATCGACAGCTTGTAGCCGCTGGTCGAGGTGCTATCGAACGCCGCCTGCACCCCGATCGGATGGAAGCCGACCGCGAACTTGCCGGGGAACACCTCGGAGCCGGACTTCTGGATCTCGGCGTGGGCGGGCAGCGCGAAGACGAGCACCAGCGCGGCGGTGATGACGGCGAGCATACGATTCAGGTTTCGAATCACGAAGGCCTCCTGTGCGCAGCAGCGCACGCGACTATCTCAAGCGTCTGACGACCCCGCAAGTGAGGTGCGCGGCGCGGTGATCCCGAATCTTAGGCACGTGGGCGCGCGCTCGCAAATTTCCGCTATGCTTGCGGCGCA
>JANWLJ010000261.1 GCA_025450955.1 Polyangium sp. (in: bacteria)
AGAAGGAAATCATCGCCACGCGCGGCAAGGTGCGCGTCGAGCCGGTCGGCGACGGCCAGTGCCGCCGCAACGACGAGGTCGTCATCGAGGGCAAGATCTTCGGCCTCGGCGGCGTCATCGAAGCGACCGCCGAAAAAGAGGTCCGCGCCTCCTCGGCCAAGGAGCACACCTACTTTCTCCGCTGGCTCGAGCAGCACCCGGTCGCCTGACGCCGCCCACCTTTTACCTTTCGACGCGATCGGGCGTCCAATTCGTGGAGGGACCGATGAAACGAACGTGCGCGCTGGTTCTTTTGGCTCTCCTCTCCGCGGTTTCGATCTCCGGGTGCGCGACCGAATATGCCGAGCGGCCGGCGTGCGCGGCCTATTGGGTGCCGGCGCATCGGGGCCCATTCGGTCGCTGGCACCGGGGACACTGGCGCTGCCGATAGCCTTGCGACGGCTCGGTTCGCGCGGGGCGCTCCTCGTCCTTCTCGTCGGGAGCGTCGTGCTTTCGGCGACGCCAGCGCTCGCCGAGGGCGGCCCTCCGCAGATCGCGCGCGCGCCCGAGAGGCTCAGCCGCGAAGATCTCGCCTGGCTGAGGCGGGCCAGCTTTGGCCTCGACTCGGCCGAGGTCGCGCGCTTTCACAAGCTCGGGCGCGCCCGATATCTGCAATCGCAGCTCGCGGCCGGCGAGGACGAGCTGCCGCCGTCGATCGAGTCGTTATTGCGCGGTTATGAAGCGCTCCGAATTCCCGCGGAGCAGCTCGCGGCCGCGCAGCACGCCGAGCAGCAGCGGATCAAATCGATGCCGGACGGACCGCTCAAGGTCGCGGCGAAAAAATCCCTTCAGCAGCACGGAAGCGCGCTCCTTCAGCAGGCCGAAGAGGCCGAGCTTCTGCACGCGGTCTATGGAACCGATCAGCTCAAAGAGGAGCTCGTCTGGTTCTGGCTCAACCACTTCAGCGTCTATGGCGCCAAAGGGCGGGTGCGCTGGGTGGCGGCCGATTACGCGGAGAACACCATTCGTCCGCACGCGCTCGGCAAGTTTCGCGATCTGGTGATGGCGACTTTGCAGAGCCCGGCGATGCTCGAATATCTCGATAACGCCCAGAATGCCAAGGGCAAGATCAACGAAAACTACGCGCGTGAATTGATGGAGCTGCATACCCTCGGGGTCGGCTCGGGTTATACGCAAGAGGACGTTCAGCAGCTCGCGCGAATCCTCACCGGCGTCGGCGTCGCGGCGCCGGACGGACGGCCGCGCCACCTGCCGCCGAAATGGCAGGCGCTCTATATTCGTCGCGGGCTATTCGAGTTCAATCCGGCGCGCCACGATTTCGCTCCAAAAATGTTTTTGGGACATGCCATCGAAGGCAGCGGTTTCGAGGAAGTGGAGAAGGCGCTCGCGCTCATCACCCGTCAGCCGGCCTGCGCCCGCTTCATCTCGCTCGAGCTCGCCAAATATTTCATCGCCGACGATCCGCCGCCGGCGCTGGTGGCGAAGATGGCCCGGACCTTCCGCCGCACCGACGGGGACATCGCCCAGGTGATGCGCACGCTCTTTGAGTCGAAGCGGACCGGTGCGCCCGCCCAAAAATTCGCCGACCCGACCCAGTTCGTCGTCTCTGCGGTGCGGCTCGCGTACGACGGCAAGGCGATCGCGGACGCGGCGCCGCTTCGCAATTGGCTGCATCAGCTCGGCGAGCCGCCGTTCGGCCGACTCACTCCGGATGGCTGGCCGCTCGACGCCGCCGGTTGGTCGAGCTCCGGACAGCTCGCCGAGCGCTTTCGAATCGCGCGCGCCGTCGGCACCGGCAATAACCGGCTGTTCACCGCCGAAGGCTCGACCGAGCGGGAAGCCGGTTTTCCGATGCTGACCACCCGGCTTTACTACCAGGCCTTCGATCCGTATCTCGCTCCGGCGACGCGCAACGCGCTCTCCAAGGCGCAATCGCAGCAGGAGTGGAATACCTTTCTTTTGTCTTCGCCCGATTTCAATGAGAGGTGACGCGTGAACCGTCGTGAATTCCTCGCGGCTGTGGCCGCGGCCGCGTGCGGGTCGCTCTCGTTTTCGGGCAAGCTGTTCGCCGCGCCGCCCGGCACGCCGCGCTTCCTCTTGGTGTTTTTGCGCGGCGGCTACGACTGCAACAATCTGCTGGTTCCCTACGGCAGCGATTTCTACTATCGCGCGCGCCCCACCTTGGCGATCGCCAGGCCCGATCCGGGCAACATCGACAGTGCGATCGCCCTCGACGGCAATTGGGGCCTCCATCCGATCCTGCGAGACTCGATCTTTCCGTTCTGGAAGCGCAAGCAGCTCGCGTTCGTGCCGTTTTCCGGCACCGACGATCTTTCGCGCAGCCACTTCGAGACCCAGGACAATATCGAAGCGGGGGAGCCAAAAGGAGAGCGCCGCGACTACCGCTCGGGATTTCTCGGTCGGCTCGCCGACACCCTCGGCGCGGTGCCGGCAATCGCGTTTACCGATGCCTTGCCGCACATCTTTCAGTGCGGAAAGGATATTCCAAATATCTCGTTACGAGCGGTATCCAAGCCGGTGTTCGACAGCCGCCAGGCGGCGCTCCTCGCGGGCATGTACAAAGACACCTCGCTCGCCGCGGCCGCCGCCGACGGCCTCGAGCTGCGCCAGGAGGTGTCGAAAGAATTTCAGGAAGAGATGACCCGCGCGAGTCGCGGCGCCGCCAGCGCCAAGAACTTTGCCGCCGAGACCGCGCGCATCGCCACCTTGATGCGCGATCGCTATCCGCTCGGCTTCGTCGACGTCGGCGGCTGGGACACGCACGTGAGCCAGGGCGGGGCGAGCGGCCAGCTCGCCAACAACCTCCACAACCTCGGCCAGGGACTGGCCGCCTACGCCGAGGCGCTCGGCGACGACTGGAACCAGACCACCGTGGTGGTGATCTCCGAATTCGGCCGCACCTTCCGCGAAAATGGAGACAAGGGAACCGACCACGGGCACGGCACGGTCTATTGGGTGCTCGGCGGCAAGCTGAGTGGCGGCCGAATCGTCGGCGAGCAGGTGGCGGTGAACGAGCAGAGCCTGTTACAAAATCGCGATTATCCGGTGCTGAATAATTATCGCGATCTCCTCGCCGGGATTCTCGGCCGCATCTGGTCTCTGTCGAAGACCCAGCTCCAGCTCATCTTCCCCGGCGCGCAACCGACCGATCATCAATTGGTGTAAGGCGCGCCTATTCCCCAGGCTGCTCGTCGTCGGGCTGCTGCATCGCGCCGCGCCGCGCCGCCATCGCCCTCCAGATCTCCGCTCGAATGGTGCGGGTGATCTTGGGATACTCCAGAATCAGCTTGCCGTATTGCTGCGGCGTCAAGATCTGGCGCAGCGCGCGAGAGCGCTGGCCCTGCAGCTCTTCCATGCGGGTCCGATTGTCGAGGATGCGATCGGCGAGCCGGTTGATCGACGCCGAGTCGGCGCCGCCCCCGTCGAGGATCTGCTTGATCTGCCGGCGCGCCTTCCCCGAGTCCTCCTGCAGCGCGGCGACCGCGGCGTCGTCGCGATCGATGAGCGCGTTCACCCGCTGGGCGGTGGCGGGATCGAGCGCCAGCGCGGCGGCGACCTGCTGCTCGATCCTCACCCGCACCCGCTGGCGCACCTGCGCGCGCAGCCCGGGATCGCGCCCCTGGGCGAGCGCGACGGTGGAGAAGGAAAGGCTCGCGACGATCACTCCCAAGGCGAGGTGACGAAGACGCATGTCAGGCTCCTGGTTGAAGGTGGTGAGCGATCGCCTCGAGCTCGTCGGAGTCGAGGTCGCCGATGAGCTCGCACGGATCTTCGGGACCGGCGATGAGCGCATCCTCGATCGCGCTCGCGTTCGGGTGAGGCGCCCGCCGGGTCGGTCGGAAAATGAGCAGCGCCGCCGCTGCCGCTGCCACGAGTCCCATCGTCCAAAACAGGCGGCGAGGACGGCGCGGCGCGCCGCGGGCGATCCGCTGGTCGAGGTCGCTACCAAAGCGGCGCCAGAATTGCGGCGAGTCGGCCTCGGCCGGCGCCTGAGCGCTCGCCCGCAGGCGGGTCACGAGCTCCTCGTCGTTCATCTCTCGCCTCCTTCGCCGATGAGCGTGCGCAGCCGCTTGAGCGCGTGGTGAAAGTTCATCTTGGCCGCGTCTTCGCTCGAGCCCGCCACCTCCGCCACCTCGCGGAAGCTCAGCTCGTCGTACACCCGCAGCTCGATGACCAGGCGCTGCTTGGGCGGCAGCGAGGCCACCGCCGCTCTCAGGCGCCGCGCTTCACGCTCGGAGATCGGCTCGACCGGCGCCACCTCGGTCTCGAGCGAGGACGCGCGCGCAGCCATCTTCGCAGCCCGCCCGCGCTCTCTCAGCGCCGTCACCGCCAGGTTGATCGCGATGCGATAGACCCAGGTGCGAAACCCCGAATCCTGGCGAAAGCGCCCGAGCTTTTGAAACGCCTGCACGAAGGTCCGCTGCGCCACGTCGCGCGCGTCCTCGACGTTATCGAGGTAACGAACCGCGAGCAGGAAGATCGCCCGCTGATGCCGCGCGACCAGCTCGCCGAACGCGCGCCGATCGCCGCCGCGAGAGCGCGCCACCAGCTGGCGGTCATCGTCGGTTGGGGCGGCGTTCGGAGGATCGGGCACCCGCTCGGCCTCGGTGCGCTTCTGCAAAGCTGCGCTCACGCAGATTAGACGCCGCCCGGAACCAAAGGTAAAAATCAAAGCCACGCGGGCGAAGCGGAGCGGCCGCGTGGCGACTCGGGCTGCCCTGTTGCGCGGAAAGTGACAGCGGCGACGAACGATCCGCGGCGCGGCGGATCTCCCACGCTGGCGCTCGGATTGCACTGCGCTCGGCGCACGCGCTGCGGCGGCAAACGGCCGGCCCAGCGCCACAGGAGGATTCTGACATGGACAAGGATGAGGCGGCTTCGCTGGTGCGGGCCCAACGCGATTTTTTCCTCTCGGGCGCGACGCGCGATCTCGATTTCCGGATCTTCCATCTGGAGAAGCTCGGCCAGGTCTTCAAGCGCCGCGAGGCGGAGATGTATCGCGCC
>JANWLJ010000262.1 GCA_025450955.1 Polyangium sp. (in: bacteria)
CCACTCATAAATCTTTTCCCACTTGAGCGGCGTGAAGTAGCGATCGCCGCGGTCGGGCAGAAGAGTGACGATGCACGCGCTCTTGTCGGCCGGCACCTCGCGCGCCAGCCGCAGCGCCCCCGCCCCCCCCTCGCCCGCCGAGGGGCCGCCGCTCAGCCCCTCCTCGTCCGCGAGCCGAGCGGCGACGTCCCACGCCTCTTCGGTCTGCATCGAAAGGATGCGATCGACGCACTCGCGCGGCCGCCAGATCTCCGGCACCAGCGACGAGCCCATGTGCTTGAGCCCCTCCAGGCCGTGGAGCGCATCGTCGGGCTCGACCGCCACCACTTCGATCTCGGCGCGGTGCTCTTTGAGCCGCCGCCCGGTGCCCATCACCGTCCCGGTGGTCCCGATCCCGGCGACGAAGTGGGTGATCCGATCGCCGAGCTCGGCGAGGATCTCGACCCCGGTGCCGAGATAGTGCGCGCGCGGATTGGACTCGTTCGAATATTGATCGGGATAGAAATAACGATCGGGATCTTTGGCCACCCGCTCGCGCACCAGCCGAATCGCCCCGTCGGAGCCCTCCATCGGCGAGGAGTAGATGATCTCGGTGCCGTAGGCGGAGGTGATCTGCTTGCGCGCCGCCGAGACGTTCTCCGGCATCACCAGCGCGACCTTGAAGCCGAGCGCCGCGCCGACCAGCGAATAGGCGACGCCGGTGTTGCCGCTGGTCGAGTCGATGATCGTCTTGTCCGGAGTGAGCCGGCCGGCGGCGATCCCGTCTTTGATCATCTGCAGCGCCGGACGATCTTTGACCGAGCCGCCCGGGTTCATGAACTCCGCCTTGGCCCACAGCTCGATCCCCTGCCGCGGCTCGAGGTTCGCCAGCCGGATGAGCGGCGTGCCGCCGATCAGATCGACCAGCGAGCCCGCCGCCACCAAACGACGCGCCGACGCCAGCGCCTCGAGCGAGCGCACCGCGGGTGGCGCTTTTACCGGCTTGGCCACGGTCACAGCGCGAGCGCCTCCTTGATCGTGGCGAGCGCGCGCAAGGCCGCCTCTTCGCCGGTCACCTTTGCGATCGGAGCCGCGACCACCGAGATCGAGATCAGCGGATTGAGAGCGCGCGCGACCGCGGCGATCTCCTCATTCGGCACTTCGATCTTGCCGATGCCGGCGCCGGCGAGGTAGAGCGCTTCCAGCTCGCTCGTCGCCTCGGCGCGCGCCGCCCGCAGCCGCTCCTGGCCGAGCCCGCCCACCTCGGGCAGGACCATCTGCCGCGCGTAACGCCGAATTTCGTCGTCGCTAAAACGGGCCATCTCAGCCGCCTGCGATCGCCGGAACGATCGAGACCTCGTCGGAGTCCTTGAGCGGGGTGTCGAGGTTTTGCAAAAAGCGGATGTCCTCGTCCTTGACGAAGATGTTGACGAACCGGCGCACCGCGCCCGCCTCGTCGCAGATCCGCTCCTTGATTCCGGGATAGTGCTTTTCCAGATCGGCGATCAGCTCGCCGACGTTCTTGCCCGAGGCCGAGACCTCCTCTGCGCCCTGGGTGAGCTTGCGGAGCGGAGTGGGGATGCGGACGGTGGCCATATGCTCTCCTCGCTTTTAGGAAATGAGCGCTTCGAACTCTTCGATGCGCGGCGCGATGATTGGAAGCGTGGGCGCGCGCGCCGCCAGCGGCTCCTGCGTTTTCAGCCCCTGCCCGGTCACGCACAAGACGGTCGGCTCGTCGGCGGGAATCGCCCCCGAAGCGATGAGGCGGCGAGCCGCGCCGATCGTCACCCCGCCCGCGGTCTCGGTGAAAATTCCCTCGGTGGAGGCGAGCAGCTCGATCGCTTCCACGATCTCCTCGTCGGAGATCTGCGCCGCGGTGCCGCCCGAGGCGCGAATCGCCTGCGCGGCGTAGGGCCCGTCGGCGGGATTTCCGATCGCGAGCGACTTGGCGATCGTCTCGGGCTTCTTCACCGGCCGAATCGCATCGCGCCCTGCCAGCACCGCCTCGGCGATCGGCCCGCAGCCGGCCGCCTGCGCGCCATGCAGCTTGGTGCGCCCCTTGGCCTCGACGAAGCCGAGCTTGGTGAATTCTTCGATCGACTTTCCGATCTTGGTGAGCAGCGATCCCGACGCCATCGGCACCACTACGTGCGCCGGGGTGCGCCAGCCGAGCTGCTCCTGAATTTCGAAGCCGTAGCTCTTCGAGCCCTCGGCGTAGTAGGGGCGGAGGTTGACGTTGACGAACGCCCACGGCCGCCGCCCGGCAATCTCCGAGCACAGCCGGTTGACGTCGTCGTAGGTGCCGCGGATGCCGATTACCCTGGCGCCATAGATCGTGGTGCCGAGCACCTTGCCCGCCTCGAGATCGTGCGGAATGAGGACGTAGCAGCCGAGGCCCGCCTGCGCCGCGTTGGCGGCGGTCGAGTTGGCCAGGTTCCCCGTCGACGCGCAGGCGACGGTGGTAAAGCCGAGCTCGCGCGCTTTGGAGAGCGCCACCGACACCACCCGATCTTTGAACGAGAGGGTGGGGTGACAGACCGCGTCGTTCTTGACGTACAGCTCGCGGTGGCCGAGCGCCTCGCCGAGCCGGCGCGCGCGCACGAGCGGGGTGAAGCCGGCATCGAGCCCGACGGTGGGCGGCGCGTCGAGCGGCAGAAGCTCGCGGTAGCGCCACAGGTTCGGCGCGCGCCTGGCGATCGCCTCGCGGCTGAGAGCGCGCGCGATCGCGGGGTAGTCGTAGGCGACCTCGAGCGGGCCGAAGCAGAATTCGCAGACGTGCAGCGCCTCCTTCGGATAGTCGCGCTGGCACTCGCGGCAGCGCAGCGACGAGACGAAAGAGGCGCGATTCGGCTCGGGGCTCAGCATGCGGCGGCCTCGCGATGAAGATCGAGAGAGGTGATGGTGGGGTGCGCGCCGCACACCTGACAGTCGGGTCGCGGCTTGATCTTGATCCGCCGCCGCTCGCCCGACAGCGCGTCGATCACCAGCAGCGTCGAGCCGAGCGCCGGTTTCCCGTCGAGGATCGCGAGCGCCTCTTCGGCCATGAGCGCGCCGAGAAGGCCGCACACCGCGCCGAGCACGCCCGCCTCCTGACACGAAGGCGCGGCCCCGGGCGGCGGCGGCGCTTCGAACAGGCAGCGGTAGCAGGCCTGCCCCGGCAGCACCGACAGGAGCTGCCCGGAGAAGCGCAACACCCCGCCGTGCACGAGCGGCACGCGTTCGAGCACGCAGGCGTCGTTGATCAAAAACTTCGCTTCGATCGAGTCGGTGCCGTCGAGGACCACGTCGCTTCCCGCCACCACCGCGCGCGCGTTTTCGCGCCCGACCCTGAGCGCGCGGGCCTCTACCGCGAGCGCCGGGAAGCGGGCGGCCAGCGCCTCTTCGGCCGAGTCGACCTTGAGCCGCCCCAGGTCGGCGGTGCGGTGCAGGATCTGCCGCTGCAAGTTGGACAGATCGACCCGATCGTCGTCGACGATCACGACTCTGGCGTCGCGCGCCGCGAGCTCCGGCCCGAGCGCGTAGAGCGCCGGACAGCCGAGCCCGCCCGCGCCGATCACCGTGATCTTCGGGCTACGCAAAGTACTCATCGAGCGAGAAGTAGCGCTCGCCGGTGTCGCACATCACCGTCACCACCCGCTTGCCCGGCCCGAGCCGCCGCGCCACCTCGCAGGCGGCGAACGCGTTCGAGCCCGAGGAGATGCCGACGAGCAGCCCCTCTTTTTTCGCGAGCGCGACCTTGGTCTCGTAGGCGTCGCGGTCGGTCACCCGCACCACCTCGTCGATGACCGCGCGGTTCAAGATCTCCGGAACGAAGCCGGCGCCGATCCCTTGAATCTTGTGCGGCCCGACCGGCCCGCCCGAGAGCACCGCCGAGGTCGCCGGCTCGACCGCGATGATCCGGCAGCGCGGAATCTTGTCCTTGAACACCTCGCCCACGCCGGTGATGGTCCCGCCGGTGCCGACCCCGGCGACGAACGCGTCGCAGCCGCCTTCGGGCGAAAGCGGCGCGAGCTGCTCGAGGAGCTCGCGCGCGGTGGTCCGCCGGTGCACCTCCGGATTGGCGGGGTTGTTGAACTGCTGCGGCATGAAGTACTGCGGGTTTTTGCGGCACAGCTCGGAGGCACGCGACACCGCGCCCTCCATGGTCCGCTCCGCCGGGGTGAGGATCAGCTCGGCGCCGTAGGCCTTGAGCAGGCTGCGCCGCTCGAGCGACATCGACTCGGGCATGGTGAGCACCAGGTGATAGCCCTTGACCGCGCACACCAGCGCCAGCCCGATGCCGGTGTTGCCCGAGGTCGGCTCGACGATCACCGACTCGCCCGGACGAATTCGCCCGTCGCGCTCGGCGGCTTCGATCATCGCGAGCGCGATGCGATCCTTGACCGAGCCGCCCGGGTTGAACTGCTCGCACTTGACCCACACCTCGGCCGATTTCTCGTCGGGAAGCCGGCTGAGCCGCACCAGCGGAGTTCCGCCGATGAGCTCGAGGATGCTTCCAACCTTGGGCGACGTCTGTGGCACGCGCGCTCCTCGCTAAATGAAATACATGTGCGGCTGGCTGTCGCCGCGGTGAATGCCGAGCGCCTCGCCGCGCCGGCAGAGATCTTCGATCGAGACCTCGTCGAACGCCGCCGACACCTTTTGCGCGACCTCGCCCCAGATGTTCGGCCACAAGGCCGGCTTCTTGGCGCGCGACGCCGGCGCCAGGTCGATGAGATCGATCGGCCCTTGCACCGCGCGCACCACGTCGCCGAGCGTGATCGCCTCCGCCGCGCGCGCGAGCGAGTAGCCGCCGCGCGGCCCGCGCTTGGCTTCGACCAGGTGCGCGCGCCGGAGCTCCTGGAAGATCTGCTCGAGATACCGGAGCGGCACGTCCTGGCGGCGGGCGATGTCGCGCGCCTGGGTCGCCCGCCCCTGGTTGTGAAAGGCGATGTCGAACAGGGCGCGGACGCCGTAGCGGGTCTTGGTCGAGAGCTTCATGAGTACCTGACCAGTTTGGTCAAGAACTCTTATTCGATACTTGACCTAATTTGTCAAGATGGTGCGATTTGCCGTCGCTGCGAACAGAGCTCAGACCGCTTTGCCGCACAGCTTGCAGCGGCCGTCTTCGCCGAGAAGCCCGGTGCAGGCGCCGTCCGGGCAGAGCTGCCGATCGTCGTCGAAGTCGCCTTCGGCATCGCTCTCGACCGCCGCTAAAAGCGCGGGCGGCCGCTCGTCGAGAAGCGGCATCGGCTGCGCGGAGCGATACGGCGTCTGCAGCTCGCCCTCGGCGCCGCAGACCTTGCAGCGCCCATCCGCCCCGACGAGCCCGGTGCAATTGCCGTCGGGGCAGAGCGCGCGGCTCTCCTCGTCGAACGGCTCGGCATCGATGGGATCGAGAGATTCGTTCACGTGGTTAAACCATCACTTGAGGTTTTTGAACAGGTCATCGAGCTTGGCCTTGGCCGCCTCGGTGCCCGAGTCCTTGGTCGGCGCGTCGCCGTCGCGGAAATCGAAGTGGGCGCAGAAGTTCGCCTCCTCGCGATCGCGAATGAACGCGGCCTCGGGCTCTCGGCACTGGTTATGGATCGACGGATCCCACAGCCGACAGTTCTTGCAGACGTGCAGGTCGGCGCCGCAGTGCGGACAGGAGTCGCGGCGGCCGACCTTGACGCCGACCTTGACGTCGAAGATCTGCTCGTTCGAGCACGACCAGCAGAAATAAGCCATGGCGCGGAATCCTAGCATGCGCGGCGGCGCTGACAAGCGCGCGCGGGCGATTCGGACAATTGACATGGGCGCGGCGCCGCGCTACTTACCGGCGCCATGTCCACGATTGACGCGTCCGATCTTCGCAAAGGGATCAAGCTGCTCATCGACGGGCAGCCCTACATCGTGCTCGAGTGCCAGTTCGTCAAGCCCGGCAAGGGCGCGGCGTTCACCCGCACCCGGTTCAAGAACCTGCTCACCGGGCGCAACATCGAGAACAACATCCGCTCGGGCGAGAAGCTCACCGAGGCCGATGTCGAAGAGAAGGCGATGTCCTTTCTCTACAAAGAGAGCGACGACTTCGTCTTCATGGACCAAGAGTCCTACGACCAGGTGACGGTGCCCGCGGCCACGCTCGGCGACGACTGGCGCTGGCTCAAAGACAACATGATCTGCCAGGTGCTGTTCTGGAACGGCAAGTCGATCGGCATCACCCTGCCGAACTTCGTCGAGCTGCGCATCACCCACTCCGAGCCGGGCGTCAAGGGCGACACCTCGTCGGGCGCGGTCAAGCCCGCGACGCTCGAGACCGGCGCGACCCTCAACGTGCCCTTGTTCGTCAACGAGAACGATCTCATCCGCGTCGACACCCGCTCCGGCGAATACTGCGAGCGTGTGAAGGGCTGAGATGACCGAAGCGGAGCGGCTGGCGGGCCGCCTCCGCAACCTCGAGCGGCGCGCGGCGCTCAATCGGGCGGTTCGGCGGTTCTTCGACGAGCGGGGGTTCGTCGAGATCGAGGCGCCGATCTTGGTGCCGTCGCCGGGACTCGAGCTGCACCTCGACGCGTTTGAGGTGAGCGCTTCGCGCGAGCCGCGCTATCTCATCACCAGCCCCGAGTATCAGATGAAGCGGCTGCTCGCCGGCGGGATGGAGCGAATCTATTCGCTCGGCAAGGTGTTCCGGCGCGGCGAGCTCGGCGCGCATCACAACCCCGAGTTCACCATGCTCGAGTGGTATCGCGCCGGCGAAGGCTGGCAGGCGATCGCCGACGACGTCGAGGCGCTCATCACCGACGCGGCGCGCGCGCTCCTCGGCAAGACTACGCTCACGCTGCCGGACGGCCGCACGCTCGCGCTCGACGCACCGTGGGAGCGGCTGAGCGTCGCCGACG
>JANWLJ010000263.1 GCA_025450955.1 Polyangium sp. (in: bacteria)
AGCAGGCTTTCTGCCTGCGACCGAGGAGCGACGCGGCCAGCCGGGCCCGCAGCAAGCGGGGCGATGGGAGGTTTGGTCGCAGTAGTGCGAGCGCACGCCGCTTTACGAAGCGGCCCGCGGGGTGAGATAGTCGGTCTGATGGGGTCCCGCGTCTATCAAGGAGGGAGCGCCCGCAGCCGTCGCCAGCCGGTGGTCTACGCCTGCCCCTGCGGCGAGCGGTTTCGCGCCGTCGGGTGGCGCGCGGTCGATTCGAGCGACGCCGAGGCCACCGCCCGGCTGCTCGACGGCGCGCTCAACCGGGTGCGCTGCCCGTCGTGCGAGGCGACCGCCGAGCTCGAGCTCCCGGTCATCTATCACGACCTCGAGCGGCCGCGGCTGGTGCTGGTGCTGCCCGATTCGCTGCGCCACCGCGAGCTCGAGGAGCGGGCCGAATTTTGGAAGACGCTCGCCGGCGACGCCGAGCCGCCGCCGCTCTACGTGCTCGAGGCGCAGGTGGTGTTCGGGCCGGCGGGATTGCGCGCGGTGCTCGCGCCGGCGCCGAGCCCGGAGGAGTTTCACCACGCGCCGACCCCGACCCCGAGCGTGACCCCGGCCGAGGTCGTTCCGCCGCCCGCGCGCGCGCCGGTCGAGGAGGCGACCCGGCCGCGGATCGATCCGGCCGAGCTGCGCCGCGCGATAAAGCCGACCGGCGACGAGGAAGACGGCCAGACCCGGGTGCGGATGCTGGTGCCCGATCCGCGCGCGGCGATGATCGAGCGCTGGATCGCCGGGCGCGAAGGGCCGCAGGCGCTGCTGGTCGACGACGCGGTGCTGGTGTGCGCTTCGCTCCCGCCGCCCGCGCTCGAGTGCTTCCTCGACGACGCGGGCCAGAAGGCCGGCAAGATCGAAGTGCGGGTGCAGCTCCACCGGCTGCCGAGCTATCCGCTGGTCGCGCTCACCCTGGTGGCGCCGGCGGGGCGGCGCGATATCGAGGCGCGGGTGCTCACCGTCCCGCTCGATCTCGCGCGCGCGGCCCATCGGGTGGTGCTCGACGCGCTCGGGCGCCAGGCCGCGCTCACCTTGGAGCTGTACGACTCCGACTATCTGCCGGTGGTCTCGCACCGGGTGGTCGCGCCGCTCGAGGAGAACGTGCGCCGGGTGATCTTCGAGGCCAAGGACGCGCTCGAGCGGCTGGCGCCGCAGAGCCGCAGCTTCGAGCGCGCGCGCGCGATGCTGATGCAGCCCGGCTACGATCGCCTCGGCCGCGCTACGGTCGCGCTGCCCGACGACGAGCTCGAGCCGCTCGAGCGGCCGGGCGCGGTGCTGGCGGCGCTCGCGCAGGTGGCGCGCTTCAGCGAGCCGAACGCCGAGGCCTACCTGGTCGAGATCCGCTCGATGCCGCTTGTCGCCTGGCGCAGCCTCAGGGCGCGGGTGATTCGGCGCGCGCTCGATCTCGGGATCGCGGTGCCGCGTCCGCTGGTCGAGCGGTCGGCCAAGGAGTCGACCGCGCCGCTTCCGTCGTGGCAGGAGCTGCTGGCGATCCAGGTGCGGCGTTTTTCGGAGGTCTCGTCGCGGCAGCGGCAGAACGATCTCTCCGCCGCCGAGGAGGCCGAGAACTGGGATCTGCTCTTGCGCGAGTGCGCGCTCGCGGGAGTGATCGTCGACGACGAAGTGCGCCAGCTCGCGGCGGCCTCGCTCAAGCGGGCGCGCGCGGGCGCGGGCGGCGGCATCGATCTGCGCGGCCTCGCCACCTCGGAGCTTACGACGCTGCTCGAACGGCGCGAGCTCCGGCGCGAGGCGGCGGTGATCCTCTGCGAGCGTCACGAGACCCCGACCTTGCCGGCGCTCTTCTCGGTGGTGCGGCGCATGCCGCGCGGCGAGGCCAACCTGGTCCTGCCGGCGGTGACCGCCTTCGGCGCCGCGGCCGAGAAGTGGCTGATCGACGGGCTGCGCTCGAAGAAGGCGTTCATGCGGCAGGGCTGCGCGCTCGCGCTCGGCGTGCTCAAGACTCCGCTCGGGGTCGACGCGCTGGTGCGGCTGCTGCTCTTTGAGCCCACCGAAATCTGGAGCGAGGTGGCGCGCGCGATCGGCGACGTCGGTGCGCAGGCGGTGATGCCGCTCGCCGCCAGGCTCCGCGAGGCCGACGGAGAGCGGCAGGGGCGCATCGTCCAGGCGCTCGCGCACATCGCCGCCCACGGCCTCAAGGCGCCGATCGAGGCGCTCGCCGCCGGACGAGATGCCCTGGTCGCCTCCGCCGCCGCGCGCGCGCTCACCCTCTCGGCCGAGATCAAGCTCGCCCACGAAGTGGTGCGCCACGGTCAGGGCCCGGGCGGAAGCCCCGCCGAGCAGACGGTGGTGCGCGGATTTTCCCGCCGCTTCTACGAAGCGCTCGACGGCGGCTCGGGCGCGATCGAGCTCGATGCCCGTGAGCTCGAAGAGCTCAAAGAGGGCGAGCTGGAGGAGCTCGACGAGGCGCCCGAGCTCCTCGGCGAGCTCGACGACGGTCCAGACGAGCCGCGCACCGCCACCGACATCCCGGTGCTGCGCGAGCCGGCCCGGCGCGATCCGGTTCCGCGCGATGAAGATACTTCGCCGATTCCGAAGAGCAGCTTGCCGGGTGACCGCGGATGACGGTACTATCGTAAAAGGCCGCTCAGATGAGAATTGGCATCTTCTCCGATACGCACGCGAACGTCGAGGCGCTCTCGGCGGTGCTCGCCGCCTTGAAAAAGGAGGGCGTGGACAAGCACGTCTGCCTCGGCGACACCGTCGGCTACGGCGCCAATCCGAACGAGTGCTGTGACCGGGTGCGCGAGGTGGCGGCCTTCACCATTCTCGGCAATCACGACGCGGCGGTCGCCGGCCGGATGGACTACAGCTACTACTACGACGCCGCGCGCCAGGCGCTCGATCTCCACGCGTCGATGCTGACTGCCGAGAATTTGCGCTGGCTCCGCTCTTTGCCCTACGAGGTGCGCGAAGGCGACGTGGCGTTCGTCCACGGCTCGCCGATCAACATCGAGGAGTTCGAATATATCTTCGCGCCCGAGCAGGCGGCGCGCTGCCTGCCCGAGTGGGACAAGCTCGCGCAGGTGACCTTCATCGGCCACTCGCATCTGTGCAAGTCGTTTGCGCTTCAGCCCGACGACGTGCACGAGGTGGTGGCGCAGAAGTTCGAGCTCCGGCCCGGGCACAAGTACATCATCAGCGTCGGCTCGGTCGGGCAGCCGCGCGACTACGACAACCGCGCCAGCTACACGCTCTACGACACCGAGACGCGCGTCTTCGAGTACAAGCGGGTCGCCTACGACATCGACGCGGCGGCGCAGAAGATCTTCACCGCCAAGCTCGAGCGCAACTTCGGCAACCGCCTGTTCATCGGCGTGTGAGCCGCGTCGGCGACGGTGCGGCCGCTTTCGCGAGCGGCGGGATCACCAGCTTCTCGCTCGGCAGGCGCGCGGCGAGCGCCTGATAGCGGCGGCGCCAGGCAGCGTCCATTCCCCGACGCGGCGCGGGCAAAAGCGCGGCCAGCTCGGCGGCTTCGTTCAGGCTCAGCTCCTCGGGCTCTTTTCCGAAGTAGCGCTCGGCGCCCTCGGAGATTCCATAAATTCCCGGTCCCAGCTCGGCGAGATTCAAATAGAGCTCGAGGATCCGGCGCTTGGAGACCACCTGCTCGAGCCGCCAGGCGAGCACCGCCTCTTCGAGCTTGCGCGTCACCGTGCGCTCGCCCGAAAGATAGAGGTTCTTGACCAGCTGCTGCGTCAGCGTCGAGGCGCCGCGATCGAAACGATCGACGCCGAGATCGGCGATGAGCGCGCGGCGGATCATCTCCAGATCGAAGCCGTGATGGACGAAGAAGCGGCCGTCCTCGGAGATTAAAAAGGCGCGCACGACCGAAGTCGGCAGCTCGGAAAGCGGGCGCCACGACGGATTGTCGGGGCCGAGGAGAAACCGGCGCGGCCGGCCGTGGGCGTCGACGGCGTGGGGCAGGGCGGGCTCGCCGGAGACGAGCTGGGTCACGTCGGCGCGCGGCGGATCGGCGAGCACCCGGCAGCCGAGGTCGAGATGGACCCCGAGGCGCACCGAGGCCAGCTCGGCGAGATCGCCCGACAGCTCGCCGTGGCCGCCGATCGTTCCCTCGAGCGTCAGGCCCGCGAGCGCGGGCACCAGCTCGGGCGGCAGCGCCGAGAGGAGCTGGTTACAGTCGGTGGCGGGCAGCCGCGCCTGGGTGAGAAACGCGCCCGAGCGGCTGAGGCCGCCGGAGAAGATCGCCTGAACCGGGCCGAGCCCGACCTTGAGCCGGTCGACGGTGAGCGCGCCGCGCACCAGGCCGACCGCGCCGTCGAGCTCGAGCGCGATCGGGCCGATCGGATCGCGCGAGACCGCGCGATGGTCGATTGAGAGCGCGGTGAGGCCGATGCGTCCTTCGGCGCGCAGCTCGTCGGCGTTCAGGCGCACGGTGAACGCGCCCGAGGCGGCGGCGCGATCCAGCGCGACGCCGAAGCGGCGGCCGAGCGGGGCGATCGGTTGAAGCGGCAGCTCCTTCAGCTCGGCGCGCGCGGTGAGCGCGCCACCGTCGATGCGGCCGGCGAGCGTGAGGCCGGTGCGCGCCGCCCGCAGGCGCCAGCCGCCCGCCGGATCGCGCGTGGCGGTGCCGGCCAGCGCACCTGCGAGCGCGCGCGGCTGGCCCGCTCCCAATTCAGCGCCGGCGAACGCGATCCGCTGCACCCGTCCACCCTCGATCTCGACGCCGAGCTCGTCGATCGCGACCGGCAGCCCGGCGCGGCGAAACGCGATCCCGCGCACGGTGAGGCGCGCCCGGCCGCCTGCGCCGAAGCTCGCCTCGAGCCGCCTGGCCGAGACCGCGCCGAGCGAGAGCCCCTCGACCACCAGCGAGCGGGGACGGGGATGGCCGCCCATGATCGCGGCGAAGGGATCGACCCCGATCGCGATTCGATCGGCGCGCGCCTCGGCCACCCGCACCGCGCCGAGCTCGAGCGTCGCCGGGGCGACCAGGCGCGCCGAGCCGAACACCACTTGATCGGGCCGAAGCGCGAGCGCGCGGGCGAGCGAGGCCGCGAGCGGTTTGGCGAGCGGCGGGTGAAGCGTGAAGTAGCCGGCGACCGCGCAGCCGCCGAGCGCGACGGCGAAGAGGGCCGCGCCGGCGATCCGTCTCAACGCGCGCGCCCCGCCACTAGTGCGGCTCCGACGCCAGGCGCCGCTCGGGCGGCAGATCGTGAATGCGCCGCACCCGGCTTTCGCCCGAGCGGCCGCCGGCGTGCAGCCGCGCCTCGTCGAGCACCGCTTCGATGAGCGCGCCGAGCTCGAGGCCGGCTGAGTGGGCGATCTTGGGCAGCAGCGAGGCCGGTCCGAGCGAGGGCAGGGTGTCGACCTCGAGCACGTATTCGTTGCCGCGCTCGGAGACCACCAGGTCGACCTCGACGAGGCCGGTGGCCTCGAGCGCGCGCGCGGCCCGCTCGGCGAAGGTGAGCGCGCCCCTTAGCCGCTCGGCCGAGAGCCGCGGCGGCGCGACCAGGCTCACGCCTTTTTGCATCCGAGGGCCACGGCCGCGCCGCGCCGCGAAGTCGAAGATTCCCCGCCCGCTGTACGCCACCTCGATCGCGCCGAGCGCCTCGCCGCCGAGCACCGCGACGTGCACTTCGCAGCCGCCGACGTGGCGCTCGACGAGCACGTCGTCGTCGAAGCGCAGCGCCTCTTCGACCGCGCACTCGAGCGCGCCCGCATCATCGACCCGCTTGACCCCGAGCGACGAGCCCTCGGCGCGCGGCTTGACCACCGACGGAAAACCGAACGAGCCGTGCTGCTCGAGCGCGCCGCCTTCGCCGCGGCGATGAACGTAGTAGGGCGGGGTCGGCAGGTTGTGCAGCCGGAACAGCTCCTTGGCTTTCAGCTTGTCCATCGCCAGCGCCGAGGCGAGCACGCTCGAGCCGGTGTAGGGAATCCCGAGCACCTCGAGCAGCCCCTGGACGCAGCCGTCCTCGCCGTAGCGGCCGTGCAGCGCCAAGAACGCGACGTCGATCCGCTCGGCCCGCAGCGCCAGATCGAGATCGTGGTCGACGAAGATCCGCGCCACGTCGTGGCCGCGCTCGCGCAGCGCTTCGAAGGCCGCCTCGCCGGTCTCGAGCGAAAGCTCGCGCTCGCTCGACAGCCCGCCCATGAGCACGCCGACTCGCCGGGCTAACCGCATGATGGCCGCATCCTCTCCGCTCCTTGACCGAGGCGCATTCTCAAGCTCCGTGCCGCCCGGAACCCCGCGCCCGGTGGGGAGGCTGGCTCGAGCGGGTCGTCGTTGACACGCTGACCGTGTCCTTCACGAGTACAGGCGCCTGCCCGCACCCGCAAATTTTTTGCCCGCGCCGCGGCTTGACACCCCTACCGCCCGAGGATAACAGTTCGATACTTTATTCAGACGAGACGAGGGAATGACGTTTCTCGAAGCGGCAATCGAGGTGCTCAAGCGGGAGGGCAAGCCCCTTCCGACCAAGCGTTTGGCGGAGCTGGCGGTGCGCGACAACCTGCTCTCCGTCGTCGGGCGCGATCCCGAAGGCACCATGCAGCTTCGGCTCGACGACGCGCTCGGTCAGGGCGCGTCGCGCACCGATCTGGTCGAGATCAAGCCCGGGCTTTATGGGTTGCAGGTCTATCCGCCGCGGCCCTATCCGCCCGAATTGGAAAAGCCCCAAGCCGCCCCAACCGAGACCGCTCAGCCGGCGGCCGAGGCGCAGCCCGCGCAGCCAAACGGTGAATCGAAAAATGGCGCGCCGGCCGCGCCGGCGACGGGAGAGCCCGCGCGCAAAGGTCGTCGTCGTCGTGGCCGTCGAGGGCGCGGCAAGGCAGCGGGCGCGGCCGCCGGTGCGGCGGGACCCGCCGAGTCGCCGGGCGAAAGCGAAGACAGCGAAGAGATCGAAGGGGGCGAAACGGAAGGCGAGGCGCCGCTCGAAACCTCGCCCGCCGCCGTGGCCGAGCCGGTGGGCTCGGAAAACACGGCGGCCGAAGACCAGGGCGCGACGGAGGCGGGCGAGGGCGGGGCTGAGCGCCGCACCGGTCGTCGTCGCAGCCGCCGGGGTGGACGCGGGCGTCGCCGCAACGAGGCTGCGCCGGACTCGCCGGAGAGCGCGGCTGCGCAGGCCGCCGAGAGCCAGGCCGCGGTCGCCGAAGGGGACGTCGCCGAGGGGGCCGAGCCGCCCGAGGCTGGGGCGGCGATGGTTGAGCGCAGCGCGTCGCCCACCGAGAGCGAGCTTTTGATCGAGCCGGAGAGCGAGCCGCGCCAAGCTTCCGAAGAGCCGCCCCTCGGCGAAGAGGAGGAGCTCCTCGAAGGCGATGAGGAGTTCGATCTGCCGGGCGGTCCGCTGCTCGCGCCGAGCCACGGCGCCGAAGAGGTGACCCGCAGCGAAGAGGAGCGCGAAGTGCGCGCCGAGATCCCCGGCCGCCGCAGCGAAGAGCGCGGCCGTCGCCATCACCGGGAGCGCGGCCGTCGTCCCGAGCGTGGCGCTGAGCGTGGCCCCGAGCGCGAGCGTGG
>JANWLJ010000264.1 GCA_025450955.1 Polyangium sp. (in: bacteria)
CGGGTGTTGACCACTACCTCGAGCTTGCCGTCGCCGTCGAGATCGCCGACCGCCGGGGTCGCGATCACCCAGCCGCCGGTGAACTTGGGAAAGCCCTTGGCCTCGACCCCGTTCACGTTCCAGCCGTGGACGAAGTAGCCGCCCGAGGCCGCGAGCAGATCGACCTTGCCGTCGCCGTCCACGTCGGCTATCGCCGGAGTATTGAAAAACTCCCAATCTTCAATCACCTGCGGAAAGCCGTTTTTATATTTTCCGGTCTTCGAATCCCAGGCGCCGAGGTGGTGCTCGAAGTCGTGGCGCGTGCCGCCCGCGGCGAACGCGAGCGCGGCGTCGGTGCCGGCGGTGCCCTCGACCAGATCGAGCGTGCCGTCGTTGTCGAGATCGCCGACCGCCGGATAGGAGACGAAGGTGAACTCGATCGGATTCCGCGCGTTCGACTTCGCGCCGTATTTGTCCTTGCTGTTGCCCATCGCCGGCCCGAACGGCTTTCCGTGCGCGTCGAAGACCTTCACCACCGACGCGAGCCCGCTCACGATCACCTCGGGCACCTTGTCGCCGTTCAGATCGGCCATCGCCGGAGTGATCGGAATGCCCTGCGCCACCACCGGCAGAAAGCGGGTCGAGATGATGCTGATCGGCCAGCCGGGCAGAAACGGCCCGCCCGACGCCGCCATGCCGTGGCCGTCGATCGCGTAGATGCGTCCCGAGCCGTTGTAGTTCTCGTTGGTGCCGACCACGATGTCGGGCACGCCGTCGCCGTTGAGATCGCCGAGCGTCGGGGTGGTCATGATCCGCTCGCGCTGGCGCGGGGTGGTCGCCTTCGGATCGTCGGGGAAGCTCGGGTCGGCGACCAGCACCGGGAAGCCGGCGATCTTCTGTCCCGCGCCGGTCCAGGCGTAGACCTTGGCGTCCATGCCGGCGCAGATGATGTCGAGCTTCTTGTCGCCGTTCAGATCCGCGAGCGCCGGCGAGGCCCAGAAGCCGTCTTCGAGCTCGTGGCCGGAGTCGACGGTGATCTTCTCGGTGTCGCGATCGAGCTCGACGGGGAATCCGGCCACGGTGGTGCCGTCGCCGTGAAACGCCCAGACGTAGCCGAGCCAGGTGGCGACCACCACCTCGGGCTTGCCGTCGCCGTCGATGTCTCCGACCGCGGCGGTGGCGGCGATCGGCGAGTGCAGATCGGACGAGAGCGCGCCCGAGGCGAACCCCGCCGCCATCGGATGGCCGGGATGTTGATGCCCGTTCGGATCGAGGAGCGGCTGCTTCTCGACGTGCGCCGGCCAGCCGGCCAGCTCGCTGCCGTCGGGCTCGTACGCGTGCACGAAGCCGCTCGAATCGGCGAGCACGATCTCGCGCTTGCCGTCGCCGTTCAAGTCGACCAGCTTGGGCGAGCTCTCTCCCGACGAGCCGACGAACACCGGAAAATTCGGGAGCAGATCGGGATCGCGATAGACGTGCACCGCCTTGCGCGACTCGCCTTTGAGCCCGTTCAGCATCGGGTCCGAGGAGTGCAGCGTCGCGCGCACCCTGAGCGTGACCAGGTGGACGTTGACCGGATCGTCGGGCTGAAACGTCGGGTCGGTGCGCGCCGGCACCGGGTTGTTGATGGTGAGCTTGGAGACGTCCCACATCGCCAGCGGCCCCTTCACCGCGCTCGACTGCATGGTCGCCTGACCGATGGTCTGGAACTGGCTGTCGTCGGGATCGACGCCCGGCGCCCACTCGACCACGTAGTCGAAGGTGGTGCCGGGCGGATTCTGATCGAGCCCGCGCACCGCCACCTTGCCGACGATCGGCACCATCGGCGTTTTGTCGGGATAGATGATGTCGAACCAGAGCGGCGCCGAGATGTCGACCTCGGGCGGCAGCTTGCCGGCGAAGATCGCGTCGACCGCGCTGCGCAGATTCGGCCGCCCATAACCGAAGCGCCGCGCGAAGCCCGGCTTGGTCGGAAACTTGGTCGGGTCGGTGGCGTCGGCCGGATCGTAGAAGTTGTCGACGGTCTCGGTGACGAGCTGCCGCACCTCCTCCGCGGTCAGGCGGCGATTGCCGTTCGGATCGCCGGCGGTCGCTTTCGGCGCGGGAATTCCCGCCTTGATCGCGGCCGAGTAGAGCAGGCCCAAAAAGCCGCCGAACCGTCCGCTCGCCTCCGACGAGCAGCCTGACGCCGGCACGCTGTACATGAGCTGCGCGCCGTAGTTGGTGCAGGTCTCGTAATTGAAAAATGTGGTCGCCGCGTCGAGGCTGTCGGCGTCATAGCGGATCGCGTGCACCGAGATGATGTGATTGTTGGTGTTCGGCGAGTTGTGCTGAAACGAATCGAGATCGGAGTTCGAGGCCTCGACCGAGACGTCGTTTTGATAGGCGTACTCGAGGGCGTCGCGCACGAGCTTCGGATTCGACAGCCCGCCGCCGCCGGAGATCTGCACCACCGACGCGCCCTGATCGACCGCGTAGACCACCGCCATCGACCAGCGGTTGATCTCGGGCACGAACGCGTCGCCGACCCGAAGCTGCATCACCGTGCAGTCGGGGCAGACGCCGATCGAGCCGGTGCCGTTGTTGCCCTCGGCGGTCGAGTCCTTCGAGCCGCCGGTGCCGTGGCCGAAGCCGGTGTCGTCCTCGGGGTCGTTGTCGTTGTGGAAAAAATCCCAGCCGCTGATGTCGTCGACGTAGCCGTTGCCGTCGTCGTCTTTACCGTCGGAAAACGAGTGAATGAGATCCTGCGCGTCGACCACGCCGTTTTGGTTGAAGTCCTTCACCCGCGCGTCGCACACCATGCTGAAGGCGGGCAGCATGTGGCCGGTGGCGGTGGTGTAGTCCTGCACGTTGAAGCGCCCGTCGCCGTTGACGTCGTACTTGATCCCGTCGGAGCCCGGGCAGCCGATCGGCGGCGGCAGCTCGCCCTGATTCAAGTAGAAGCGGTTGAGCACGTCGGGCTCGGACCACTCGATGCCCGAGTCGGTGACCGCGATGAGCACGTTCGGATCGCCGGTGGTCTTGGCCCACGCCTGATCGTAGTGGCCGCCGGTGCCGAGCCGCTTGGTGCGCGCGTCGACCTGATTGACAATCTTGTCAGGTACGAAGCTCCAGTATTGCCACAGCCCCGAGTAGCCGGGATCGTTCGGCCAATTGGTGGGATCTTTATAATCGACCGGCCCCGCGCTCTCGTCGGGCGGCCAGGCCGCGTGCGCGGGCGTGAGCGCCCCAAACAGAAACACCAATAATGAAATAAAGAGGCCGGTAATAAAGCGTCGCGTCATCATGACTCCTAAAGGCGCGGGTCTCCCGAGACGAGCCGAGGCGGCGCGCATCATACCGATTCCTTGATTTTGGTGGAAGGCTCGGGCACGGTTAGCGGCCCGTGGCCTCCGGACCCGCCAAATCGCCCGCCGCCCCCGTCGGTGCCGGACGCGGCCTCGTCTTCATCACCTGCGCCAAGCTGTGGTTCATGGTGATGGGCTACGTGGTGCAGTTCGCGCTGCCCCGCGCGCTCGGCTCGCCGGCCAAGTTCGGCATCTGGGTGCTGGTGCTGGCGGTGATCTCGCCGGTCAACAACGTGACCGTCACCGCCACCATCCGCGACGTCTCCAAGTTCGCCTCCGAATCCGACGGGCGGGCCGGCGCGGTCACCCGCGCCGCGCTCAAGCTGCAGGCGATGATCGGCGGCGGCACCGCGCTCCTGTTCGTGCTGGCCGCCCCCGCGATCGCCTGGTTCGAGCGCGACTCGTCGCTGGTGCCCGATCTCCGGCTCGCCGCCGGCATCGTGCTCGCCTATTCGCTCTACGCGGTCTTCGTCGGCGCCGCCAACGGCGCGCGCCATTTCCACAAGCAGGCCGGCCTCGACATGATGTTCGCCACCCTGCGCACCGTCCTGGTGGTGGGCGCGGCGATGGCCTTCCGCACCGCGTTCGCCGCGATCGGCGGCTTCGTCACCGCCGCGGTGATCATCCTCTTCATCGCGATGGCCTGGGTCGGCTTCGGCGAAGCTCCCGCCCGGAAATTCCCCCTTCGCACCCTGGCGCGCTACTTCGGCGGCGTCGCCGCCTACCTGCTCATCATCAACTTATTGATGTTCGTCGACGGACTGCTCTTGAAACGCCTGGTCGCCGAGCACGCCGCCCAGCTCGGCGCCGCGCACCCGGCCGCGATCGCCAACGCGCAAGAGGGCTTCTACGGCGCGGTGCAAGCGGTCGCGCGCATTCCATATCAGCTCATTCTCGCGGTCACCTTCGTCATCTTTCCGCTGGTGTCGAAAGCGACCTTCGAAGCCGACGCGCAAAAGACCCGCGGTTACGTGCAGACCACCATGCGCTACTCGCTGCTCGTCGCCGCCCTGTTCGCCGTCACCCTCGGCGCGCGCCCCGACGCGATCCTGCGCCTCTTTTACAAACCCGAGTACGCCGTCGGCGCGATCGCGCTCGGCCCGCTCCTCGTCGGTTACGTCTGCTTCTCGCTGTTCGGCATCTCCGGCACCATCATCAACGGCGCCGGCCGAACGCTGGCCCCGTTCATCATCGGCGCGCTCACCCTCGCGACCTCGATCGCCACCACCTGGATCGCGATCGCCTTCGCCCTCGGCACCGGCCGCGATCCGCTCCTGTGGGCCGCGCTCGCGACGATGGCCACCATGGCGGTCGGCCTCCTCCTCTTCGGCATCTATCTCCGCTCGAGCTTCGGCGCCTTCGTCTCCCCGCTCACCTGCGCGCGCACCGCGCTCGCCGTCCTCGCCGCCCTCGCCGTCGGCCACGCCTGGCCCACCCACGGCATCCTAGGCGGCAAAATCGGAACGCTCTTCTCCTCCGCCGCGGTCGGCCTCGCCTTCATCGCCATCTCCATCGCCTCCGGCGAGCTCCGCCCGAAACAGCTCCTCGCGATGCGCAAAAAAGCCTGAGCGCTGTGCCGTAGCGACGGCGCGGGTCCTGTCACGCGCGGGTCGCACCTGGGAGCCTCAAGACTGCGTCACCGATGGGATCGATTCTCCTCGGCGCTCCTCGTGAATGCGACCGAGAGAGCGAGCGCATTGGAGGGACATCGCGCCGAATCCGGTAAAGCAGGCGGCAACGGGAAGCCATTTTCGAATATCGAATTCACCGACGTGCAACAGTAACAGGCATGCGACGGCAAGGTTGAACAGGCCCCAGGCCACGTTCACCGTCGGCGAGGACAGCCCTTTGAACGGCGGCGACGCGAACGGGCTCTGAAAGGCTCTGCCGGAAACGCCCGCAAAGAAATGGGGGCAGGCGTTGGCGAGAAACGCCCCGCCGAAGAAATACGCGACCGCAAAATACCACGTCATCATCCCCTCCGTGAGCGTTCGGCCCCGCCCATATCGAAAGAATACCTGCTCTGCCAAGTGATTGGCGAATCAGTAGAAACTTGCGTGCGCCACGGCAAAACGGGCCCGCGCTGTCGCGCGCGGGTGGCACGTGGGAGGGCAGCGGGGCAACGGGGGACGGTTCTCATGTTTTCACTTTTCGAGGTGGAGGGACGGGGTTCTCGCGTTTCACTTTTCGAGATGGCCGCTTGTCCTCGCTATCTCCAGGGCTCGTGCCAGCGCGAGCGAAAACATGAAAGATGAGAACCGTGCCTGCTGTCTCCTGGTCCCTGCTGCGGTGCGCTGCTGCGCTCCCGGGCGAGCCGACAGCCTGGCCGGTGGGGAAGGGGCGGTATCGACGGCATGCCCAAGGCGCGCTAAAATTGGTCTTGTAGCGATGACGTTCAAGGCACACGTGCGTAACGGTCGTATCACGCTCGACGAGCCGACCAATCTTCCCGACGGGACTGAAGTCGCGTTGGAGGAAATCGCCGAGCTCGACGACGGCGAACGGGAGCGTCTCGAAGCCGCGATCGCCGAGTCCGATGAGGATATCCGCGCGGGCCGCGTCCGCGATGCGTTTGAAGTCATCGACGAATTGCGCGGTAGATAATCCGCTGCAGGAAGAATCAGGACGGATCTCACAAAGAG
>JANWLJ010000265.1 GCA_025450955.1 Polyangium sp. (in: bacteria)
AAGCCGGAGGAAAAACCTGGCGAAAAAGAGTTTGTCGAATGCAATAAATATCCCCCCGAAAAACGTTTTCGCTGGGGCGTGCGCGGCGAGGTGAGTGTGGGCGAGCTGGTCGCCTCGCTCGGCGAGATCGGCTGCCAGACCATCCTGGTCGGGCCCGAGGTCGCGGGGCGCGCGGGCAAGGTCTCGCTCGAGGTGCCGGACCTTCTCACCGCGCCCGAGGTCTATCGCCTCTTCTACTCGGCGCTCGAGGTGCTCGGCCTCACCGTCGAGCGCGAGGGCAAGGTGCTCAAGGTGGTATTGGCCGCGCGTGGGCGCGAGGTCTCCCGGCCGCTCGGAAGCGGCGAGGCGACTCCCGAGAGCGATGAGTTCGTGACCCGGCTCATCCGTCTCGCCCACGCGCGGCCCGAGGAGGTGGCGCCGATCCTCTCGCGGCTGCGATCGAAAGAGGGCGAGGTGTCGAGCTACGCGCCCACCGACTCGCTCGTCGTGACCGATCGCGCGGCCAACGTGCGGCGGATGGAGGAGCTCATCACGCTGCTCGACGTGCCGCGCGGCGCTTCCGGCGATCGCCTGTTCACCGTCTCGGTCCACGCGCAGGCGGCGAGCGAGCTTGCCGCCACGATCGAGAAGGTGCTGTCGGCCTCGCGGCGCAGCGCGCCCGAAGCGAAGTCGCAGGCGCCGTCTACGCAGCCGCTCGCCGACGGCGTGACCGCGCTCGTGCCCGCCGATGCCGCGCGGCTGATGGTGGTGGTCGGCTCGGAGGCCGGTTTCCGCCGGGTGCTGGCGCTCGCCGAACGAATCGATCCGCCCGCCGCCGACGACGTGAGCGGCCAGGCGCACGTGGTCTATCTCGCCAACACCAACGCCGAGGAGATGGCGCAGACGCTCCAGTCGGTCGGCCTCGGCGGCCACGCGCCCGCGCCGTCGCGCCCAGGCGGCGGCAAAGCGGCCGGCGCGCTGCCGCTCGAGGGCGAGGTGCGCATCGGCGCCGACAAGGTCTCGAACGCGATCGTGGTGTTCGCTTCGGGCGCCGACTTCCGGATGGTGCGCGACCTCATCACCAAGCTCGACGTCCCGCGCCGCCAGGTCTACGTCGAGGCCACCATCCTCGACGTCACCGTCGATCGCTCGCGCGACGTCGGCATCAGCTTTCATAACGGCATCGGCCCGAGCGGAAATGGAACCGCCGGCGTGATCGCCAACGAGTCGTCCGGCTTCAACACGCTCGAGGTCAACGCGCAGACGCTCGGCGCCGCGCTCTCGGGCGGCGGCCTGCTCGCCGGCGTGCTCGGGAGCTCGATCAACGTCGCCGGGATGAGCCTGCCCTCGTTCGGGGTGATCTTGCGCGCGCTCGAAGAGTCCAAGGACGTGAGCGTGATCTCGCAGCCGCACCTTCTCACCATGGACAACGACAAGGCCAAGATCTCGGTCGGGCAGAGCTTCCCCTATCAGTCCTCGACGCTCGGCTCGCCCGGCGCGTCGACCAGCCTGATCGCGACCTACAATCGCCAGGACGTCGCGCTCACGCTCGAGCTCACCCCGCACCTGAACGATTCCGACTCGGTCAGGCTCGAGCTGTCCGGCGAGATCAGCGACGTGCCCGACGGACAGAGCTCGATCAGCCCCGGCGGGCCGATCACCGACAAGCGGACCCTCCAGACCGCGGTGGTGGTGCGCGACGGCGAGACGGTGGTGCTCGGCGGCCTGGAGAAGGACAGCATCTCGGAGTCGATTCAGAAGATCCCGCTCCTCGGCGACATCCCGGTGCTCGGCCGGCTGTTTCAAACCCGCGCCAAGCAGCACACCAAACAAGATCTCTTGATCATCCTTACGCCCTACGTGATTCGCGGGCCGGAAGATCTGCGGCGCATCTATCAGCGCAAGGAGGCCGAGCGGCGCGAGCTGGTCGAGCGCGAGACCGCGTTCGCCGATCAGGCCGCGTTCGAGGCGCACGTCGACTATCGCCGCAAGCGCGGCCTGCTGGTCGAGATCGATGCCAGCGCCCGCGCCGCCGAAAAAGACGCCGACGCGCTCCGCCAGGCCGAAAAATCCCTCAAGCACCCGCCCGAAGACGGGCCGCTGTCCGAATGATCGCGCTCAGGCGGCGGCGACCGCTGAGAGCCAGGGGGCGAAGGCGGCGGCGGCGCGCTCGGCGTGCAGCGCGCGACGCTCGCGTTTTTTCGCGCGGCCGTCGAGCGGAGGCAAAAGGCCGAAGTTGATGTTGGTCGGCTGAAACGCTTCGCCGGGCTGACGCGGGCGCAAGAGGTGCCGATAGAGCGCGCCGAAGCCGGTGGTGGCGGGCGGCGGCTCGAGCGCGCGGCCGGTCAGGCGCGCGTGGCAAAACAGCGCGGCGATGAGCCCCATCGCGGTCGATTCGATATAGCCCTCGACGCCGGTGAGCTGACCGGCGAGCTGCACCTCGGGGCGCCTCTTGAGCTCGAGCGCGCTTCCGAGCAGGCGCCAGGCCTCGACGTAGCTGTTGCGGTGGATCGATCCGAAGCGCAGCCACTCGGCGTTCTTCAACGCCGGCACCAGCGCGAAGATCCGCTTCTGCTCGGGATAGGTGAGCCGGGTCTGAAACCCGACCAGGTTGTAGCTCGAGCCCCAGCGGTTCTCGGCGCGAAGCTGCACCACCGCGTAGGCGTGGGTGTCGAGCCCGACCGGCTTCATCGGCCCGAAGGCGAGCACGTCGTCGCCGCGCTCGGCCATCACCTCGATCGGCAAGCAGCCCTCGAAGTAGCGCGGCTCCTCGAACGCGTGCGGCAGCACCTTCTTGCCCTCGCGCACCGCGGAGACGAACGCGCGATATTCACTCTTGGTGAGCGGGCAGTTCACGTAATCGCCTTCGACCGAGCCCTTGTCGTAGCGAGATCCGAAAAAGGCGCGGTCCCAGTCGATGCTGTCGGCCTCGACGATCGGCGCGATCGCGTCGTAGAAGTAGAAGCGATCGCCGGCCAAGGCGCGCAGCTCGCGCCCGAGGCCGCCCGAGATCAGCGGCCCGCCGGCGACGATCACCGGCCCGTCGGGGATGCGATCGAGCGGCCGCCGCTCGATGCGGACGTTCGGGTCGAGCGCGAGCGCCACCGTCACCGCGCGCGAGAACGATTGCCGGTCGACCGCGAGCGCGTCGCCCGCCGGCACCCGGGTCTCATCCGCGCACGCGACGATGAGCGAGCCTGCGCGGCGCAGCTCCGCCTTGAGCAGACCCGCCGGCGAGTCGGGCGAATCGGAGCGCAGCGAGTTCGAGCAGACCAGCTCGGCCAGAAGCGGCGTGGTGTGCGCGGGCGACATGCGCGCCGGCTTCTGCTCGACCAGCGCGACCTTGATCCCGCGCCGCGCGAGCTGCCAGGCCGCCTCGCACCCGGCCAGGCCGCCGCCGACCACCGTCACCTCGGGCGAGAACATCGCGCCCGCTACGCCGCGTGGCCCGACTCGGTGCCTTCGCCGCCCTCGCCGCCTTCACCTTCCGGCGCGCCGGTCTCCTGCGAGTAGCCGCACCCTTCGGCGACGCAGCGAATCTTTCCGCCGCCGCGACGGTTCTCGCGCTTGACCAAAAACGGCGCGTGGCACTGCGGGCACTCGGTCTTGATCGGCCGATCCCACAGCACGAAGTCGCATTGGGTCTTGGAGTAGTTGGAGCAGCCGAAGAACACCTTGCCGCGCCGCGAGCGCTTCTCGGTGAGAAAGCCGCCGCAGCCGGGCCGCGGGCAGTCGACGCCGAGCGAGATCGGCCGGGTGGTCTTGCAGTCGGGATAGCGCGAGCAGGCGAGGAACTCGCCGAAGCGCCCGCGCTTGACCAGCATCGGCGCGCCGCAGGTGGCGCACTTCTCGTCGGTGGTGGCCTCGGGCGCGATCTCGATGGTGCCGTCCTCGCGCCGCTTGAACTCGCGCGTGTTCTTGCACTCGGGATATCCCGAGCAGGCCAGAAATTCGCCGTTGCGTCCCCACTTGATCACCATCGGCGAGCCGCACTTGTGGCAGGTGTGCTCGGTCGGGATCTCCTCGCGCTTGAGATCGCGCATGTGGACCGCCGCTTTTTCCAGGTCGACCTTGAACGGCGAGTAGAAGTCGCCGAGCAGCTTGACCCAGTCGCGCGAGCCCTCCTCGATCGAGTCGAGCCCATCCTCCATCGACGCGGTGAAGGTGACGTCGAGGATGTCGGGGAACGACTCGACCAAAAGATCGTTCACCTTGGTCCCGAGCGTGGTCGGGTGAAACCGCCCCTCGCGCTTGTCGACGTAGCCGCGATCCTGAATCGTCGACAAAATGTTCGCGTAGGTCGACGGCCGGCCGATCCCCTTCTCCTCGAGCTCCTTGACCAAGGACGCCTCGGTGAAGCGCGGCGGCGGCTGGGTGAAGTGCTGCTCGGGATCGATCTTGTGTACCCGCAGGGTCTCGCCCTCGGAGAGCTCGGGCAGGGTGAGCGCCTTGTCCTCCTCGGCGTCGCCGGTCTCCTCCGCGCTCTCGGTGTAGACCGCGGTGTAGCCGGCGAACTTGAGCACCTGCCCGGTGGCGCGCAGCCCATAACGCCCCGCCGAAATATCGACGGTGGTCTGGTCGTAGACCGCGGGCTTCATCTGGCAGGCGATGAACCGATTCCAGATGAGCTGATAGAGCCGCACGTGATCCTCGACGTCGCGCAGCTTCTCCTGATTTCCGCCGGCGGCGACGGTGAGGAGGCGCCTGACCGTCTCCGGATCGTACTGCATGCTGGTCGGCCGGATCGCCTCGTGCGCGTCCTGCGCCTGCTTCTTGGTCTTGTAGACGATCGGCGCCTCGGGCACCGCCTCTTTGCCGTAACGCTCCTCGATATACGCGCGCGCCTCGGCGACCGCGTCCTCGGAGAGCCGGGTCGAGTCGGTTCGCATATAGGTGATGAGGCCGACCGCGCCCTCCTCGCCGAGCTCGAGACCTTCATAGAGCCGCTGCGCGAGCGCCATCGTCTTTTTGGCGGTGAAGCGCAGCTTGCGCGCGCCCTCCTGCTGAAGGCGCGAAGTGATGAACGGCGCGAGCGGAAACTTGCGCCGCTCCTTGCGCTCGATCTTGTCGACGACGAACGGGGAGCTCTTGAGCTCGGCGACCACCTTGCGGCTCTCGTCGCCGGCGGTCAGCTCCGCCTTCTTTCCGTCGATCTTGTTCAGCCGCACCCGGAACGGCGGCGGATTCTTGCCCTCGACGTCGCACTCGATGGTCCAGTACTCGACCGCCTGAAACGCCGAGATCTCGCGATCGCGCTCGACCACGATCCGCACCGCCACCGACTGCACCCGCCCTGCCGACAGCCCGCGCTTCACCTTCTTCCACAAGATCGGCGAGATCTCGTAGCCGACCAGCCGATCGAGGATGCGGCGCGCCTGCTGCGACTCGAACTTGTGGCGGTCGATGTTGCCGGGCTTGCTCAGCCCCTCGGTGACGCCCTTCTTGGTGATCTCGTTGAAGAGGATGCGCTTGATGTTGCTGTTCGACGGCCTGATCTCCTGCGCCAGGTGATAGGCAATCGCCTCGCCCTCGCGATCCGGGTCGGGCGCGAGGTAGACCACGTCGACGTCCTTGGCGCTCTTTTTGATCTCGGCGATGATCTTGCTCTTGCCGCGGATGACCACGTACTCGGGAGCAAAGCCGTGCTCGACGTCGACGCCCATCTTCGACTTCGGCAGATCCATCACGTGACCGACCGACGCCTTCACGGTGAAGCCGGCGCCGAGATATTTCTTGATCGTCTTCGCCTTGGCCGGCGACTCGACCACCACCAGCGCCCGCTCGCGGCCTTCCTTCTTGGCCTTGGGCGCGCGCGGCGCGGCGGCGCCGTCTTTTTCGACGACCGTTTTGGCGGCGCTCTTCTTCTTGATGACCTTGGCTGGCATTGTACTCCCTTGACCTATCGCAACCGGACGTAGCGCCCACCGGCGGCGCGCGCGGCCCATCCACCCATCTCCAGATCGATCGCGCAAGCGGCGCAGGTGCCGACCGCGATCCCGGCGCGATACGCCAGATCGCCGACGTCGCGCGGCACCCGATCGAGCGCCGCATACAGCCGCGCCGCCTCCGGATCGTCCGGCGGCGAGGGCTCGGCGAGCGGCCGGCCTTCGAGCACCGCGAGCACGTCGTCGGCCCCGTCAATCGGCAGCGCCCCGTCGATGAGCAGGCGATCGCAGCCGATCGATCCCGACGCCGCGGCCAGCTTGCGCCCGAGCAGCCGCGCCGCTTTCGCGGTGTACAGCGATCCCGAGCGCTCGCTCGCCTCGACGACGACCACCACCTCGGCGAGCGCGGCGATCACTTTGTTGCGGGTGGGAAACTGTCCCGCCCGCGGCAGCGTGCCGGGCGCGAACTGGCTCACCAGCGCGCCGCCCGATTGGACGATGCGCTGATAAAGCGGCGCGTGCTGGGACGGATAGGCGACATCGATGCCGGTGCCGAGCACCGCGATCGTCACCCCGCCCGCTTCGAGCGCGCCCTCGTGAGCGGCGGCGTCGACCCCGAACGCGCCGCCCGAGACCACGTCGACTCCGGCGCGCGAAAGGCCGGCGCCGAGCGCGCGGGCCCGATCGAGCGCTCCCCGACTGGCCGCCCGAGCCCCGACCACCGCCACCGCCCGCGCCGAACCGGAATAGTGTCCCGCGATCCAGATCGGGTCGGGTCCATCGGCGAGCACGGCGAGCCGGCCGGGATAGCCGGCGTGACCGCGAGAGATGATTTGCACCTGGTCCATATAGATCGTTATCCCGTTTCCGCGTCCAGGGCCTTAACGGATAGTCACAGTCGGACGGGGCGTCAAGTGAATCGGGAAAAAGTTCGCGAAAATCACTTCGTGGCCGGGCGCTTGCAGCGCTGGCGGGCATGGCCTCGATCTGCTGGTGCTGCTCGCGGTGCGGTTTTCGCACCAACGCGGCCAGACCGCCCGAGCGCTGTCCCGGCTGCGGCCAGTCGCGCCTCTATTTCATCTTGCCCGAGCGTCCGGCCGAGGAGCCGGTCCTGCCGCCTTCGCGCTGGCGGCGATTGGAAATCGATTAGCCCGAAAATGAACTTCTAACGCCCTGCGCGGGACTCGACCGCGTCGCCGACGTTGATCTCTTCGTCGGCGTTGAGCAGCACCCCGGTCGACATCTTGTCCCGCAGATCGACCACCACCAGGTCGCCCACCACCTCGCGGGGAAAGCGCCGGTCATCGAGCGGGCCGGTGGCGGTCACCGGGCGATAGCCGTCGCCGCGGCGCACCACCTCGAACTTCTGGCCGAGCACCACGCCGTCCTTCCGGCCGCGGTCGACGAAAGCCAGCATCTCAGGCGCCATCATCCCGATCGGATGCAGGGTCGCCACCACCACGCCGGCCAGGTTGCGATCGGCGGCGCGCGGCTCGACCCGACGGAAGGTGCGGCGCAAAGGCCCGACCCGAAAGCCGCGCTCGATGGTGTTCAGGCTGTCGACCACCTGCACGGTGGCGAGCTTGCCGTTGGTGACCGCCTTGACCAGCACGTCGCCGTAGATCTCGACGATGTCGCCGACCTTCTTGCCGGTGACCGGATGGCGCACCTCGCGCTCGACGTGATAGACGCTGTAGCGCTCGCCGATCTCGAGCGGATGATTGGGCGGGAACTCGACGTAGGCCTCGTCGAGCGCGCCGAGCAGCTTCTTCTCCTCCTTGGACGCGACGATGGTGCCGGCCGCCGCCAATTCGCCCGGCTCGATGAAGGCGTCGGCGCGCAGGTAGAGCCCGGTGTCGAGCCGCGGCCCTAAAATCCGGCGCGGCCCGGCGGCCGTCGGTGCGGGCGCGGGCGCGGCGCCCGGAATCGCGAGCTTGAGCACGTCGCCCGGATAGATCCAGTGCGGGTTGGTGATCGAAGGATTGAGCGCCCACAGCTTGGGCCAGTACCAGGGGTTCTTGAAAAACGAGCCGGAGATGTCCCAGAGCGTGTCGCCCTTTTTGACGACGTAGGTGTCGGGGATTTCGCCGGGCGGCCCGCCGGCCTCCTCACCCACTTGATCGTCGAAGATGATCCGGCCCTCGGGGCCCTTGGCTGCGCCGCTCTTGCTGAGCGTGCCCGGCGTCTCGACCGCGGGCGCTTGCGGCACCGGCATGCCGGGATAGTAGACGCCGGCCGAGCCGGGCGGCGCCGGCGGCGGGGTCGGCATCAGATCCGATCTCTCCTGCGCCAAGGCCAAAGTCGGCGCGATGAGCGCCAGCGCGATCCACGTGGTTCTCACTTCGTCCCCTCCACTCGAGCGAAGCTCAAAAGCCGCTCCGAGGCCAGCCGCGCGGCGTCGGAGCGCGGATACGATTCGGGCACCTGACCGAGCACGTCGCGCGCCTTTGTCATCTCGCCCATCGCCTGCAGGCTATAGCCGAGCTTGAGCATCGCGTCCGGCGCTTTGTTGCCGAGCGGGTATCTCTCGACGGTGCGACGGAACTCGGTCGCCGCCTCGGCGAACTGCTTGCGCGAGTAGTAGCACTCGCCGAGCCAGTACTGCGCGTTGTCGGCGTAGTCGTGATGGGGAAAGCGGCGCAAGAAAGTGCGGAAGCCATTTTGCGCCGCGTCGGTCTTGCCGAGGCGAAGGTCCTCCTGCGCGGCGCGATAGACCTTGAG
>JANWLJ010000266.1 GCA_025450955.1 Polyangium sp. (in: bacteria)
CAGGCGGCGCTCGCCGGACAGGCCGGCGGCGCGGTCCACGCCGACGAGGCGCAGGTGGAGACCGCTCGGCTCAACCTCGACTACGCGCACGTGCGCTCGCCGATCGACGGGGTGGTCGGGGTGCGGCTGGTCGACGCGGGCAATCTGGTGCGCGCCACCGACACCACCGGGCTGGTGGTGATCACCGAGATCGATCCGGCGGCGCTCTACGTCACCGTCGCCGAGGACGCGCTGCCCGAGGTCTCGCTCGCGCTCCAGCGCGGCAAGGTTCCGGTCGAGGTGTGGAGCCGCGACGGCGCCACCCAGCTCGGCTCAGGCGAGCTCTACGTGATCGACAACCAGATCAACCAGGCGACCGCGACCTTGCGGCTCAAGTGCAAGGTGCCGAATCCGAAGCGCCTGCTCTGGCCGAATCAGTTCGTCAAGGCGCGGCTGCTCGTCGACGTGCGCAAGGCCGCGATCGTGACCGAGCTCGGGGCGGTGCAGCACGGGCCGCAAGGCACCTTCGTCTATCTGGTCGGCGCGGGGAATAAAGCGGAGGTGCGGCCGGTGAAGGTGGCGCTCTCGGCGGGCGAGCTCGCGGTGATTGGCGAGGGTCTTAAGCCCGGCGACGCGGTGGTGGTCGAGGGGCAGGATTCGCTCCGGCCCGGCGCGCCCGTGATCCCGCGACCGGGAGTCGCCGACTTCAAGAGCCAAAAATGACCGAGCCGGAGCCGGCGCACGGCAACATCTCCGAGCCGTTCATCCGGCGGCCGGTGGCGACCACGCTGCTGATGATCGGCGTCGCGCTCGCCGGAATGATCGGCTATCGCGAGCTGCCGGTCGCGGCGCTGCCGCAGGTCGACTATCCGACCATCGTCGTCTCCACCGCGCTGCCGGGCGCCAGCCCGGAGACGATGGCCTCGGCGGTGACCACCCCGCTCGAGCGTCAGTTCGGCCAGATGCCGTCGCTCACGCAGATGACCTCGGTGTCGAGCTTCGCGACCTCGCAGATCACGCTTCAGTTCTCGCTCGACCGCAACATCGACGCCGCCGAGCAGGACGTGCAGGCGGCGATCAACGCGGCGTCGAATCTGTTGCCGCCGACCTTGCCGGCGCCGCCGACCTACTCGAAGTCGAATCCGGCCGACACGCCGGTTTTGACGCTGGCGATCAGCTCCGACACCATGCCGCTGCCCCAGGTCGACGACTACGCCGACTCGGTGCTCGGGCAGAAGATCTCGCAGGTCTCCGGAGTCGGCCTGGTCACCATCAACGGCGGGCAGAAGCCGGCGGTGCGGGTGCAGGTCGATCCGGTCGCGCTCGCCGGCACCGGGCTCGGGCTCGAGGACGTGCGGCTGGCGCTGGCGGCGGCGAACGTCAATCAGCCGAAGGGCAACATCGACGGGCCGCGCCAGGACTACACCATCGCCACCAACGATCAGATCGACAAAGCCGCGGGCTTTCGCCCGCTGGTGATCGCCTACAAAAACGGCGCGCCGATTCGACTCGAGGAGGTCGCCGACGTCAAAGACGGCGTCGAGAACGCGCAGCTCGCCGGCTGGGCCGGACGTCACCGCGCGGTGATCGTCAACGTGCAGCGCCAGCCGGGCGCCAACATCATCAAGGTCACCGACGCGATCAAGAAGCTTCTGCCGCAGCTCTCGGCGTCGATGCCGCAGGGGATCGATGTCTCGGTCCTCTCCGATCGCACCGAGACGGTGCGCGCCTCGGTCAAGGACGTGCAGTTCACGCTGCTGCTCACCGTGCTGTTGGTGGTGCTGGTCATCTACGTCTTTTTGCGCAGCGTGCGCGCGACCATCATCCCCGGCGTGGCGGTGCCGCTCTCGCTCATCGCCACCTTCGGGATCATGGAGCTGTGCGGCTTCTCGCTGAACAACCTGTCGCTCATGGCGCTCACCATCTCGACCGGCTTCGTGGTCGACGACGCGATCGTGATGGTCGAGAACATCGCGCGCTACGTCGAGCTCGGCGAGCGGCCGTTCGACGCCGCGCTCAAGGGCTCCAAGCAAATCGGCTTCACCATCGTCTCGCTCACCGTCTCGCTGGTGGCGGTCTTGATTCCGCTCCTGTTCATGGGCGGGCTCATCGGGCGACTGTTCCGCGAGTTCGCGGTCACCCTCTCGATCGCGATCGCGGTCTCGGCGGTGCTGTCGCTCACCTTGACCGCGATGATGGCGGGCTGGCTCCTCAAGCCGCACGAGGCGGAGCATCCCGGCGCGTTCGCCCGCGCGTTCGAGCGCGGCTTCTCGGCCACCGCCCGCTTCTACGAGCGCACGCTCGCCTGGGTCTTGCGCCACCAGTTCGCCACCCTGCTCGCCACGCTCGGCACGGTGGCGTTCACCGGCCTGCTCGCGGTGGTGGTGCCGAAGGGCTTCTTTCCCGTCGAGGACACCGGGATGATCGTCGGCGTCTCCGAGGCGGCGCCCGATGTTTCGTTTCAGCGGATGATGGAACGGCAACAGGCGCTGTCCGAGGTGCTGCTCGCCGATCCCGACGTCGCCACCGTCGCCTCGTACATCGGCGCCGACGGCACCAACATCACCACCAACTCGGGCCGCTTCTCGATCGCGCTCAAGCCGCGCGAGGAGCGGAGCGCGAGCGCCACCGAGATCATCGCCCGGCTCAAGCCCAAGCTCCAGTCGGTCGAGGGCATCACCGCCTATCTGCAGCCGGTGCAGGATCTCCAGATCGATAACCGGATCAGCCGCACCCAATATCAGTTCACCCTCGAGGACGCCGACCCGACCGAGCTCGCCGAGTGGGCGCCCAGGATCCTCGCGCGGCTGCGCACCCTGCCCGAGCTGCGCGACGTCGCCTCCGATCAGGAGTCGGGCGGAAAGTCGCTCGAGCTCGCGATCGATCGCGACACCGCCGGCCGCCTCGGGGTGACGCCGCAGGCGATCGACGACACGCTCTACGACGCGTTCGGGCAGCGGATCGTCTCGACCATCTTCACCCAGCTCAACCTCTATCGGGTGATCCTCGAGGTGCGCCCCGAAGATCAAAACAGCGCCGACGCGCTCTCGCGGGTGTTCGTGCGCTCGTCGACCGGTGACGCGGTGCCGCTGTCGAGCTTCGCCCACTACACCGAGAAGCACACGCCGCTGTCGATCAGCCACCAGGGGCAGTTCCCGGCGGTGACGCTCTCGTTCAATACCGCAAGCGGCGTGTCGCTCGGCGCGGCGGTCGCCGCGATCCAGGCGGCGATGGGCACCATGGAGCTGCCGCCTGGCGTGCACGGCGAGTTCGAAGGCGCGGCGCAGGCGTTCCGTCAGGCGCTCGCGTCCGAGCCGCTCCTCATCCTCGCGGCGCTGCTCACCGTCTACATCGTCCTCGGCGTGCTCTACGAGAGCTACATCCACCCGCTCACGATCTTGTCGACCTTGCCGTCGGCGGGCGTGGGCGCGCTGCTCGCGCTCATCATCTGCCGCGTCGAGTTCGACGTGATCGCGCTCATCGGGATCATCCTGCTCGTCGGCATCGTCAAGAAGAACGCGATCATGATGATCGACTTCGCGCTCGAGGCGGAGCGCGAGGGAGGCCAGCCGCCCGAGCAGGCGATCTTCCAGGCGAGCCTGCTCCGCTTCCGGCCGATCATGATGACCACCATGGCGGCGCTGCTCGGCGCGCTGCCGCTCGCGCTCGGCAGCGGCACCGGCTCGGAGCTGCGCCGTCCGCTCGGCATCACCATCGTCGGCGGGCTCCTGCTCTCGCAGATCCTCACCCTCTACACCACGCCGGTCATCTACCTTTATATGGATCGGCTGGCGCGCGTGTTTCGCCGCCCGCGGGTGACCGTGCCCGAGCCCGAGCCCGAGGTGCGCGCGCCGTGAACATCTCGGCGCCGTTCATCCGCCGACCGATCGCGACCTTTTTACTCGCGGCGGCGATCCTGGTCGCCGGCTCGGCGGCGTTCACCCAGCTCCCGGTGGCGCCCTTGCCGCGGGTCGATTTTCCGACGGTGAACGTGTCGGCGAGCCTGCCCGGCGCCAGCCCGGCGACGATGGCGATGGCGGTGGCGACCCCGCTCGAGCGGCGCTTCGGTCGGATCGCCGGCCTCACCGAGATGACCTCGACCTCGACCATCGGCTCGACCTCGATCGTGATGCAGTTCGATCTCGATCGCGACGTCGACGCCGCCGCGCGGGACGTGCAGGCGGCGATCAACGCGGCCGGCGGCGATCTGCCGCCGAACCTGCCGTTCCGTCCCACCTACCGCAAGGTCAATCCCGCCGACTCGCCGATCCTCATCTACTCCTTGAAGTCGGAGACCCTGCCGCTCTCGGCGGTCTACGAAGCGGGCAACACCGTCTTCGCGCAAAAGATCGCGCAGGTCGAAGGGGTCGGCGAGGTCTACGTCGGCGGCGGGCAGCAGCCGGCGGTGCGGGTGCAGGCCGATCCGCAAGCGCTCGCCGGCGCCAACCTCTCGATGGAGGAGCTGCGCACCACCCTCGGCACCCTCACCGCCAATCGGCCCAAAGGATCGGTCTATAACGGCAAGACCCAATCGACCGTCGCCGCCAACGATCAGCTGGTCGGCGCCGACGCGTGGAAGGGCGCGATCATCCACTACCAGAACAACGCGCCGGTGCGCCTCGGCGACGTCGCGCACGTGGTCAACGGCGTCGAGGACGAGCGGGTCGCGGGCTGGTCCGACGGCGAGCGCACCTGCGTCCTCATCGTGCGGCGCCAGCCGGGCGCCAACATCCTCGACGTGATCGATCGGATCAAAGACGTGATCCCGCCGCTCATCCACTCGGTGTCGCCGGCGATCGACGTCGAGCTGACCATGGATCGCGCGCAGACCATCCGCGCCTCGGTGGCCGACGTCGAGTTCGCGCTGGTGGTCTCGGTCGCGCTGGTGGTGATGGTGGTGTTTCTCTTTTTGCGCAGCGCCTGGGCGACCGCGATCCCGAGCGTGGCGGTGCCGCTGTCTTTGATGGCGACCTTCGGCGTCATGTACCTGTTCGGCTACAGCGTCGACAACCTGTCCTTGATGGCGCTCACCATCTCCACCGGCTTCGTCGTCGACGACGCGATCGTGGTCACCGAAA
>JANWLJ010000267.1 GCA_025450955.1 Polyangium sp. (in: bacteria)
AGGTGGTGCTGCACGCGCGATCCAAGGAGCGCGCTTCGGCGCTCGCCGATCTGGCGCCTCGGTCCCTCGGCGTCGTGGTTGGGGATCTCGCGAGCGCCGCCGAGACGCGGCGCCTCGCAGACCAGGTCAACGCGATCGGGCGGATGGATGCGGTGATCCATAACGCCGGCATCTATCAAGAGCGAGCTCGCGGCTCGACGCCGGAGGGCCACGCGACGATCCTCGCGGTCAACACGCTCGCGCCGTACCTATTGACCGCGCTGATGAAGCGGCCCGATCGGCTGGTCTACCTCAGCAGCTCCGCGCACTACGGCGGCGAGGGGCCGCTCGATGACCTCGACTGGGTGAAGCGGCCGTGGGATTCCGCGCGCGCCTACGCCGAGAGCAAGCTCTACCTGGTCGCGCTCGCGTTCGCGCTGGCGCGGCGCTGGCCCGAGGTCCTGTGTAATGCCGTCGATCCTGGCTGGGCCCGCACCAAGATGGGCGGCTCGTCGGCGCCGGTCGACCTCGACACCGGACAGCGGACGCAGAGCTGGCTGGCCGTCAGTAACGAGCCGGAGGCGAGGGTGAGCGGTCGCTACTTCTATCAACTCCGGCAGCGGCAGCCGGCGCGCGAGGCGATGGTGGTCGCCTATCAAGATCAGCTCGTCGGCGAGCTCGGTCGATTGACCGGCGTCGCGCTGCCCTGACCGATGGAGCCTCGGCGCAAGCTCGGGGCTGGTTGGCTCGCATCACGCGGTCGCGCGCTGAGTGATTTCCGTTTTACCTTTTCGCCGGGCGAGCGTCCAAAGGTGGATGATGGATCGCGTGACAGTGAACGTTTGGCGTAGGCGAATCATGCTTTTCGCGACGGTGCTCAGCGTCGGGTGCGGCAGCCACGGCACCGCGCCGGGCGACGCGGCGATGGGGGGCGACGGGAACGTCGTCAGCGACGGCGGGAGCGGCGGCGACGGGGGGCAGCCGATACAGGCGCCGGCGGATCAGTGGACGTGGGTCGATTTTCCCGATTCGAAGTGCGCTTCGGGGACGCCGACCGGCATCGCGATCAATCCGCACGCGGGCGCGACCAACGTGCTCTTCTATTTCGAAGGCGGCGGCTCGTGCAGCACCGGCGACAACTGCTGGGGGCCGATGCCGACGGCGAACAACGTCGCCGGGTATGACAGCACCACCTTCCAGAACGCGGTTCAGCGTAATTATCCGATCCTCAATCGGGGACACGCGGGCAATCCGTTCGCCGCGCTCAATATGGTGTACGTGCCCTACTGCACGGGCGATCTCCACTCCGGCACCCTCGAGAAGGATCTGATGGTCAATGGCGCGGTCAAGCCGACCTATTTCTGGGGCGCGCGCGATCTCGACCTCTTTCTCGCGCGCGTCGTTCCGACCTTCGCCGGCGCCAAGCACGTGTGGATCGCCGGCACCAGCGCCGGAGGATATGGCACCTTTCTCATGTTCGATCACGTGGCGCGGGCGTTCGGAACGCGGGTGGATATTCTCGACGACTCGGGGCCGGCGCTCGCGCCGAAGAATGCGACCGAAAATGTGCTGCTCGCATATTGGGGGTTCGTGCCGCCGAGCGGTTGCAGCCCGTGCACCAGCCACGCCGATGTCCTCGCCTTCGATCGCAAGAGCCAGCCGATGAGCCGATATGGGTTCCTCTCGTTTACCCAGGACCCGGTGATCTCCAAAGACCTCGGCTACACGCTCGCCGAATATCCCGCGGTGATCGACGCCTACTCGTCGAGCTTTTCAAGCGATCCCAACGCCAAGACTTTTATCGTGACCAACGAGCAGCTCCACGTGGTCGAGAGCGATCCGACGCTCGCCGCCCAGTATTTTCCGTGGATGACCCAGATGGTGAACGACGATCCGGCCTGGACGGATACGATATATCCGTAGCGGTCGCGCTCAATATCGGGAAAAAGAAAAAGCCGCGGAAATACTCAGCGGGTCAGGCGCAATTCTGCTCGACGACGTTCAAGACCGCGTCGACCTTGACCGGCTTGGCGAGATATCGGCCGCCGAACGGCTGCGCTTTCTGGCGAAGATTGCCGTCGGCGGAGATGACCACCACCGGAATGTCCCGCAGCGAAGGGTCGCGCTGCTGCTCGGCGTAAAATTGCGAGCCGGTCATGATCGGCATCATCAGGTCGAGCAGGATGATGCACGGCGCCTCGCCGCTCTGGCGCAGCTTGTCGAGCGCGTCCTGACCATCAGCGGCGATGAGGACCTCATATCCCTCATCGCGCAAGACGTCGCCGAGCGCTTCGCGAATCGCGAGGTCGTCGTCGACGATCAAAACCAGACGGGCACCCGGACGAGAACACATCGTGTGAACACTTTAGCGCCCATGAACCCAGCTCGCAAATTAGCGGGGCGAGAGCGCGGCCTGCGGCTCGAGGGGCAGCTCCACGGTGAAGGTCGCGCCATCCCCCCGCTCGCTCTCCACGCGGACCGTGCCTCCCATCGCCTCGGCGAACACGCGCACGATCCACAGCCCGAGGCCGAGCCCGCCGTAGTGCTCGGGCGGGACCGCGCGCGCGAAGCGGTCGAAGATCCGCTCGCGATCTTCGGCGCCAACGCCAATGCCGTGGTCGCGCACCGACATCACCGCCTTGGCGCCGTCGCGGCGCGCCGTCACTTCGATCGGTTTTCCCGGCGCGTACTTGAGGGCGTTCGCCAAAAAGTTGGAGAGGATTTGATGCAGGCGCAGCCGATCCCATTTGCCGGTGATCGACGAATCGAGGCGCAAGGAGAGCGCGCACCCCGCTCGGCTGAGCTGATCCTCGAAGTGCGAGAGGACGTCGTGGACCACCTCGGAGAGATGGACCTCCTCGAGCTTGAGCTGAAGCCGCCCCGCCGAGGCGCTGCTCACGTCGAGCAGATCCTCGACGAGCCGGCTCAGCCGATCGAAGCTCCGCCCGACCGAATCGATGCGGCCCGCGATCACGTCCCATTCAGCAGGCGTCCGGCTGCTCTTTTTGATGAGGCGCTGAATGCCTTCGACCTGGAGCTGAACGCCGGTGAGCGGCGTCCGCAGCTCGTGGGAGGCGATCGACAAAAACTCGTCGCGTAGCTGGATGGCGCGCTGCGCCTCGGAGTACAGCCGGGCGTTCTCGACGGCGAGCGCGGCGCGGCGGCCGAGCTCCTTCATGAGCGGCAAATCCTCGGGCGCGTAATGGCGGCCCGACTCGGCCCACACCAGGGTCAGCGCGCCGATGGTGCGCCCCCGCGTGCTCAAGGGAACCGTCAGCGCCGACCTGAGCCCGAGCTCGCGCGCCAGGCGGAGGTGCTCCGCGTCGCGGGTCGCCTGCACCAGGAGCTCATCGGGGATGTCCTCGTAGAGCTCGGCCTCGCCGGTGCGAATCACGTGCGGCGCGCCGGTGGGGCTCGACATCGAAACCGGATATCGCTTTTGAATCTCGAGCGCGAATTGAATTTTCGCCGGATCGACGTGCGCCACCGAGACCTGGCGAAGCGCGTCGCCCTCGACGATCTCGACCGAGCACCAGTCGGCGAACCGCGGCACCGCGAGCCGGGTGAGCTTTTGAAAGGTCTCTTCGTAATCGAGCGAGCTATTGAGCACCGCGCTCGCTTCGCTCAAAAATCGGGTCGACTGCTCGCGCTTGCCGAGAGAGGCGAACAGCCGCGAGTTGTCGATCGCGAGCGCGGCGCGGTGAGAGAGCTGCTCGGCGAGCGTGAGGTCCGCCTCGTCGAACGGGCGGCTGGCTCCGCAGCGCATCAGCGAAATGACCCCGACCGATTCGCCGCGCGCGGCGAGCGGCACCATGATGCACGAGGTGCAGCCGAGATCGCGCAAGAGCCGCAGGTGCTTTTCGTCTTGCGCCGCCGCTTTCAAATCCTCGTCGGAGACCTGGCGCTGCAGCACCGCCTTGGCGCTCTTGAAGACCTCGAAGTGCTGACCCGCCCGATGCTGGCTCGGCGGAAACGCCTCCTGGTACTCGACGGCGGCGCCGCGTTTTTCCGAGTCGCGATGGACCACCACGATGCGGCGAAAATAGCCCTGGGCATCGAGCGCGACCACCGTGCACCAGTCGGCCACCTTGGGAACGGCCAGCTCCGCGACCTGACGAAGGGTGGTCTCGTAATCTACCGAGGTCGCCAGCGCGCTGCTGGCGTCGGCTAAAAAGCGCGCGCGCACCTCGGCGCGCTCGAGCTCTTGATGCGCGGCGATGCGCTGCATGAATTGCCCGATCTGCCGCCCCAGCGTCTGCGCGGTGGCGCGTAGCTCCTCGTCGACCGCCTGCGAAGTCGGGCAGAAGAACTCGGCGACCGCGACCCCCGAGTCGCCGGCGACCACCGGGAACGCGAACGCGCCGTGGAGCTTCGCCGCGGTCGCGGTGTGCTGCCGGGGGAAATTCGAATCCTCGGCGAGGTCCACGATCCACGCCGCCTCGCCCGAGGCCCACACCCGACCGGGCAGCCCTTCGCCCTTGGCGAACGAGATATCGGCCGAAAATTCGGCGGTCGCCGCGGCGTCGAGCGCGGAGCTTTGCCAGGAAGCGGTGCGCTCGAGCCGGCCGCTCGGCGCCAGTTGCCAAAAATTACCGAGCGGCCAATTCAGGTTTTCACCGATCGCGCGCAGCATCCCGCGAATCGCGGTCAGGGTATCGGTCGACTCGGCGAACACCGCCATCACCGCGTGCTGCGCCGCCAGCCGCTGTTGCGCGACGAGCTGGCGCTCGAGCTCGACGCGATCGCGCAGATCGCGGAGCGACGCGAGGATGATCTCGCTCTTGCCCTCCAGCCGCAGCGGCGACAAGGTGAGCTCGATGTCGATCTCGGCGCCGTCTTTTCTGAGCGCCGGAACCCGGACCGGCCTGCCCATGATCTTGGTCTTTCCCGTCGAGATGTAGCGATGAAACCCCGCTTCGTGAAGCGGCCGCATGCGCTCGGGCATCAAGCTGGTGAGCGGCCTGCCGACGAGCTCGTCCCGGCTCCACCCGAGCAGCCGCTCGGCCGCGGCATTTACGTACAAGACCTGGTCGGTAGGATCCGACGCGACGATCGCGTCGGCCATCACCTCGAGCACCGGGACGTAATCGCGAAAAAACATCAGGACGCCCTGCCCTCGCGCGCGCAGGCGCCCACGCGCGTCTTTGTCACTTCTTCCTCCGGCCGTCGTCGCGCTTGGCGAATCGATCGACGTCGCCGCGACGGTAGAGGCGGTGGCCGGCGCGGGTTCGCTGGCAGGGCAGCCGGCCGGCGTCGGTCCACGCGCGCACCGTATCCGGCGAGACGAACAGCAGCCGAGCGACCTCGCTCGGGGTAATCAGCGTCTCCGGATCCTCTCGCTCAGGATCGGCCCTCAGCATCGGCGGCTCCTTCCCTCTCCAAGACCCTAGACCCAGGATAGGCATTGGTCACCCGTTTCCTAGGGTATCGAAACTGTGCAGGCGCTTACCTCGGCTCGAGTCGCAGCTCTTCCAGTGCCCGCGGATGCGCTGCGAGAAGCGGCCTGAGCGCGCGCAGCGCCGGCGCGAGAGCGGATCGAATTTGGTCGAGCAACGACCGTTCAGAGTAAGCTCGGCTGAGCGTGCTCGGGTTCGCAGTCGCGGCGAGGGTCGGCGCACTGTCCCTCTCGGGGGCGAGCGTGTGCCCATCTCCCGACGGGGTGGCGGCGGCGATCGCGGAGCTCGCGCCGCACTTCGCGCCGTCGACGCCTAGCCGGGTGGAGATCCTGCGCGAGGAGCGGATCGTGATGCTGAGGCTGGTCGATCGAGACCAGCGAACGCTCGCCGATCGACAGTTGCCGATCCGCGATTCGTCGTGCGCCGATTTGGCCAAGGCCGCGGCGGTCGTCATCGTGGCCTGGCAGCTCGACACCGATCATTGGACGCCCGAGATTCCACGTTTGTCGGCTCCCTCTACCGCCCTGGTGCTGCGCCAGGCGAAGCCGTCTCCGCCGCGACTCGGTTATCAGGTCTCCGCCGCCCTTCTCGGGTCGATCGCCACTGACGGCACGTTCGCGCCTGGGGCGGAGGCGAGCCTGGCGCTCACGCGATGGGGCTCGCGCTGGATGGGACGGCTCTCGGTCTTCGGCACCGGCCTCAGGCAAGAGCGGCTCGGGTTCGGCCGCTACGAATGGAGCCGCGTCGCGGTGGCCGCCGGACCCAGCTACCGAATGGGACGGGGCTGGCAGCTCGATCTGCAGGCGGATGCGGTGCTGGCGCTGCTCATTGTCCGCGGGGACGCAGCTCCGGACCAGGCCGCGTTCAATGTCGATCCTGGGCTGCGGGCCGGCCTCGCCGCACGGCGGACCTGGGGCCGAATCGCCGTTTTCGTCGATGCGGGAGTGGTTGGTTGGCTGCGAAGCCAGCAGGCGCAGGCGAA
>JANWLJ010000268.1 GCA_025450955.1 Polyangium sp. (in: bacteria)
CGGGTCGATCTCTATGCGCCCGCCGAGTCGCTGAACGTCGCGGGGCCGCATCCGGTCGAGCTCGCCTAGTCGGTCGACGACGACTACGGCCTCGGCGCGATCGAGCTGGTGTGGAAGAGCGAAGGGGGGGCCGAGCATCGCCGGCAGATCTGGCCCGACGCCGCGGCGAACAAGACGCAGGCGCCGCCGCGCACCGCCGCCGGCAAGCACCTGTGGGATCTCGGCGAGCTCGATCTCAAGCCCGGGGTGCGGATCGCCTATCACCTCGAGGCCAAGGACAACGACACGGTGCCGGGGCCGAACGTCGGGATGTCGCGCACGTTCTATCTCACCATGTTCGATCCGCGTCAGAAGCACGAGGCGGCGATCCAAGATCAGCAGCAGCTCCTCGAGCTGGCGCTGGCGCAGCTCGCCGATCGGGTGGAGCTGAAGAAGACCGGTGAGATGCAGACGGTGAGCGCGTTCGTGCGGCTGCGCGCGGGCGCCGAGGCGCTCATCGGCGCGCTCGGCCGATCCACCGAGCGGCTCGGCGGAGATCCGCAGGCGACCGCGTCGACGCAGAAGGAGCTCCAGGAGATGCTCGGCCGGCTGGCCAAGCTCGGCCGCGACGAGGCGCGGCTCACCGACGAGCTGCGCGATCGGGCGCGGCGCGGCACGCTCAAGGCCGGACAGACCCGGCCGCTCGAGGCCGAGAACGCCAAGCAGGTGGCGGAGCTCGAGCGGGACGCGATCGCGCTCGACAACCTGCTCGGGCGGCAGCGGCTCGAGGAGCTGCTCGCCGTCGGCGACGAGATGTCGCGCACCCGCGATCGGCTGAAGCAGCTCTTGGCGCAGTACAAAAAGACCCACTCGCCACAGGTGCGCAAGGAGATCGAGCGCGAGCTGCGCGATCTCGAGAGCAAGCTGGCCGAGCTGCAAGCCAAGGCGCAGAAGCTGGCCTCCGAGCTGCCCGATCAGTTCTTGAATCCGGAGGCGATGGGCCAAAACGACGTGCAGAGCGAGCTCGACAAGATCCGCCAGATGATCGCCAAGGGCGACGTCGACGCGGCGATGGCGGCGCTCGACAAAATGTCGTCGTCGCTCGACAAGATGATGGCCTCGATGGAGGGCGATCTGCGCGGCTATCGGCGCGAGCGGTTCTCCGCCGAGGAGAAGCAGATGGCGGAGCTGGAGAACAGGCTCACCGACCTTCAGCACGACGAGCAACAGATCAAAGACGAGACCGAACAGGTGCGGGCGCGCACCCGCCAAGAGGCGCAGAAGCAGATGCGCGACAAGATCGCGCCGGTCATCAAGCACGCGCGCGAGCAGGCGGCGGCTTTGCGCAAGCATCTGCAGGCGGTCGAGCCCGACGCGCTCCAGCCCTACGATCACGACGATCTCGAACGGATCGAGCAGCGGGTGGCCGATCTCGATCGGATGCTGAAGGACGGCGATCTCGACGAGGCGCGCGGGATGGCGTCGGAGGCCGAGCGCGGGCTCGGCGGCGTCGATGACGATCTGCGCGGGCAGGCCGAGCGCGGCTGGCGCGGAGAGCGGCCGAGCGAAAAGCGCGCGCGCGGCCACATCGAGGATGGGCAGAAGCTGGCGCGGCAGATCGGCGAGGAGCTCGATCACGCGCTGCCCGGCCCGTCGCAGCTGATGAGCCCCGCCGATCAGAAAAAGATGGGGCAGCTCGCCGAGAGGCAGCAGGCGGCGCGGCGGCGGGCGCAGGAGCTCGGGCAGAAAATGGGCGGCGAGCATCGCGGTCCCGACGGCCAGCGCGACCCGCAGAGCGCGATGCCGCCCGAGCTCGCAGGCGGGCTCAAGCAGGCGGGGCAGCACATGGAGCGCGCCGAGGGACAGCTCCGGCGGCGCGCCACGCCCGACGCCTCGGGCGAGGAGCAGCAGGCGCTCGACAGCCTGGCCAAGCTCAAGCAGCAGATGCAAGAGGAGCGGCGTCCGCGGCAGCGCTTCGCCGGCGAGCAGCCGGACAAGGAGCCGGTCAAGATCCCGGGCGCCGACGAGTACAAAGCGCCGAAAGAGTTCCGGCAGGATCTGCTCGACGCGATGAAGCGGCGCGCGCCCGCCGACTACCAGGAGCAGGTCAAGCGCTACTACGAGGAGCTGATCAAGTGAGGCGGGGGGCAGCGATCGCGATCGCGCTGGTGATGCTCTCCGCGAGCGCGGGCGCGGCCAAGGCGCCGACGGCGGAGCAGGCCTACAAGCTCATTCACGAGTGGCGCATCGACGAGGCGGACCGCGCGGTCAAGACGCTCGAGGCCGCGCACCCGCGCGATCCCGACGTCGCGTTTCTCGAGGGGGATCTGCTGTTTCTCCATGGGCACTACGATGAGGCGGCGGCCAGGCTCGGCGAGGCGGCGGCGCACGCGCGCTCCGGACCGGGCGGGGACGAGGTGCGCGGGATGCGCGATCTGGCGCGCGCCACCGCCGAGGCCACCCGCGGCTTCGTGAGCACTCGCGGCAAGCACTTCGTGATCTGGCATCAGCCGGGCAAGGACGCGCTGCTCGCGCCCTACGCGCTCGACGCGCTCGAAAAGGCCTATCAGGCGCTCGGCGACGATTTTGGCGATCGTCCGAGTGAGCCGGTGCGGGTCGAGATCTATCCCGAGGTCTCCGATCTGGCCAAGGTCTCGACGCTGACGCTCAAAGAGATCGAGACCTCGGGGACGATCGCGCTGTGCAAGTTCAACCGGGTGATGATCGTCTCGCCGCGCGCGCTCCTCACCGGCTATCCCTGGCTCGACACGCTCAACCACGAGTACACCCACTTCATCGTCTCGCGCACCTCGCACAACACGGTGCCGATCTGGCTGCACGAGGGGCTGGCCAAGTACGAGGAGCGGCGCTGGCGCGGACCGCACGAGACGACCGGCGGGCTCACGCCGACGATGGAGCACCTGCTCGCGACCGGCCTCGCCAACCATCACCTCATCACCTTCGAACAGATGCATCCCTCGATGGCCAAGCTGCCGTCGCAGGAGGACACCGCGCTCGCGTTCGCCGAGGTCTACATGGTGGTCGACTATCTGAATACGCGGGTCGGCTGGGACGGCATTCGCAAGGTGATCGCAGGGCTCAAGAGCGGCGACTCGGACGCGCAGGCGGTGGCGCGCGTGGTGGGCAAGCCGTTCGATCAGTTTCAGCGCGATTGGCGCGGCTGGCTGAGGACGCGCAAGCTGCGGGCGCACCCGGGGCTAAAGCCCACCGAGCTCAAGTTTCGCAAGGGCAAGGCGAGCGCGAGCGAGGATGACTCGGGAGACATCGGCGAGGAGCGGGCGCGCAAGCTGGCGCGGCTCGGCGGAATGCTGCGCGCGCGCCATCGGCTGCGCGCCGCCGCCGTCGAGTACGAAAAGGCGCAGGCGATCGCGGGCGCGGACAATCCGCAGATCGCCAACAAGCTGGCGCGCACCTGGCTCGAGCTCGGCGATGCCGGCCGCGCGATCGCCGCCGCCGAGCCGGCGCTCGAGCTCTATCCCGATCAGGCGGGACCGAACGCGACGCTCGGCGCCGCCTGGCTCGACAAAGGCGACGACGGCAAGGCGGAAAAATATCTCGACCAGGCGATCTCGATCTCGCCGTTCGATCCGGCGCCGCACTGCGGGCTGCAAAAAATCTATCAGCAGAAAAACGACCCGCGCAAACAGCGGGAGGCCGACGCCTGCCGGCTCCTCGGGGGCGGCCCATGAGATGGTCGATCGCCGTTGCGCTGACGATCGCTTTTCCAATCGCGCTCGCGTCAAGCGAGGCGAGCGCGCGGCCGCACCGGCTGAGCGGCCACGATCCCGGCACCCGCCTGTCGCGCCGGGTGGTGATCGAAGAGAGCGGGGTTCGAATTTCGAACTGCATCTTCTCGACCGCGGAGCTGCCCGAGCGGCCGGGCCCGCGCGCGCGCACCCGCGACGCGTTCGAGGCGGGCGAGCCGATCTGGGGACGGTGCTACCTGCCCGATCCGCCGGGCAGGAATCAGCCGGGCGATCTCGTCGACCTCGTCACCATCGATCGCAAGCTGGTCTGGCGGCAGGGCTACCACCTTCCGCTCGCGCCGGCCGCGCTGTCGCGTTCGGTGGCGTACGGCGCGCTTCTGCGTACTCTTCTCGCCGCGCTCGAGCCCGGCACGCACTACGTCGAGATCGAGGGCACGATCCGGCGCAAAGGACGAGTGGTCAAGCTCTATCAGGGTTCGTTCCGCTACGTGCGGTGATCGGGGCGGTGTGGCAGAATGCGCGACGTGGACGTCGAGAGTGAAGCGTCGCCGGCGGCGACGAAGACGAGCGGTGAGGATCTGCGCGCGGTCGAGGAGATCGCGCGCGCGCGCGCCGAGATCAAGGCCGAGGTGGAGAAGCGGATCATCGGCCAGCAGATGGTGATCGATCAGCTCCTCACCTCCCTGTTCGCGCGCGGCCACTGCCTGTTCGTCGGCGTGCCGGGCCTGGCCAAGACGCTGCTCATCTCCACGCTCGCCGACGTGCTCAACCTGAGCTTCAACCGGATTCAGTTCACGCCCGATCTCATGCCCTCGGACATCACGGGCACCGACATCCTCGAGGAGGATCACGCGACCGGCCGGCGCGCCTTTCGCTTCATCCGCGGGCCGCTGTTCGCCAACATCGTGCTCGCCGACGAGATCAACCGCACCCCGCCGAAGACCCAAGCGGCGCTCTTGCAAGCGATGCAGGAGTATCGGGTCACCGCCGGCGGGCAGACCCATCCGCTGGCCGCGCCGTTTTTGGTCTTCGCCACCCAGAATCCGATCGAGCAGGAGGGCACCTATCCTCTGCCCGAGGCGCAGCTCGATCGCTTCATGTTCCAGGTCGACGTCGGCTATCCGTCGGGCGACGAGGAGGTCGAGATCGTCAAGCAGAGCACCTCGGCGTGGCGGCCCGGCCTGAAGAAGGTGCTGTCGCCCGAGCGGATCCTCGCGCTGCAAGAGCTGGTCTTGCGGGTGCCGGTGGCCGATCACGTGGTCAAGTACGCGGTGGCGCTGGTGCGCGCGACCCGGCCCGACAAGAGCGGGCCGGCGGTCGGCGGCTCCACCGCGCCCGACTTCATCGTCGACAACGTGGCGTTCGGCGCTGGGCCGCGCGCCTCGCAATATCTGATCCTCGCCGCCAAGTCGCGCGCGGTGCTCGAGGGCGGGCCGTCGCCGTCGGTGGACGACTGGCGCGCGCTCGCCCGCCGGGTCTTGCAGCACCGGCTGATCACAAACTTCCACGCGGAGGCCGAAGGCATCCGCACCCCGCAGCTCATCGACCGCCTGCTCGAGGTGGTGCGGCCGTAACGATGATCCTCGATCCGGTCGCGCTCCAGCGTCTGCAAA
>JANWLJ010000269.1 GCA_025450955.1 Polyangium sp. (in: bacteria)
AGCCGCGCGCCGCCGGTCTCGATGAGCGCGTGGTCGTCGAGCTCGTCGAGGATCGGGTTGTGAAACGCGGGCAAGATCATGGTTTCGATCAGCTCGGCGGTGAGCCGGCCGCCCGATCCGTGGCCGAGGAGAATTCGATCGCTCTCGGCGATCGGCACCGGGCAGGCGCCGAGGAGCGCGCCCGCGTCAGAGGACATCGTCGGCTCCGAGCTTGACCTGCAGCGCGTCCCACAAAATGTGGAGCAGGGTGGTGTGGCTCTCCTGGATGCGATGGATCGACCAGCTCTTGACGATGAAGCAGTGCTCGCACACGTCGGGGAACTGCCCGCCGTCGCGGCCGCAAAAACCGATGGTGAGCATCGAGAGCTGGCGCGCCCGACGGAGCGCGCGCACCACGTTGGCCGAGGCGCCCGAGGTCGAAAGGCCGAGCGCGATGTCGCCCGCGCGTCCTAGCAGCTCGAGCTGATCGGAAAAAGCGCGGGAAAAATCGGTGTCGTTGCCGACCGCGGTGAGCAGCGCCGAGTCGAGCGAGAGCGCGGTGGCCGGCAGCGCGCGCCGCTTCTCGACGATCGGATGTTGGAACTCGACCGCCAGGTGCGCGGCGTCGCAGGCCGAGCCGCCGTTGCCGAAGACGAACAGCCGCCCGCCCGCCGAAATTCGCTCGGCGAGCGCGCCGACGCAGCGCTCGATCGCGGGCGCGTTTTCTTCGAAGAAGGCGAGCTGGGTGGTGGCGCTCTCGCGCGCCTTTCGCAAGATCGCTTCGGTCATGACACCCCTTCCAGATAACGGCCGTATTGGTAATAGGCGGCGCACGCGCCTTCGGCCGACACCATGGTCGCGCCGAGCGGCGTGCGTGGCGTGCAGTCCTTGCCGAACGCGGGACAGTCGCACGGCTTCTTCAGGCCGCGCAGCACCTGGCCGCTGATGCAGCGGCCCGACTCTTCGGTGGCGATCGCGTCGACCTCGAACAGTCGCTCGGCGTCGTGGGCGCGATATTCATGGCGCAGCTTGAATCCCGATTTCGGGATCGATCCGACGCCGCGCCACTTGCGATCGATCACCTCGAAGACTTCGTAGATGAGCGCGCGCGCGGCCGGATTACCGTCGGGCGGGACGGTGCGCTCGTAGGCGTTCTCCACCTCGGCGCGTCCGGCTTCGAGCTGCTCGACGGTCATCAGAATGCCGCGTAATAAATCGACCGGCTCGAATCCGGTAATGACGATCGGAACTTTGTAATGAGCGGCGAGCGCGCGGTATTCGCGAAAGCCGGTGATCGCGCAGACGTGTCCCGGCCCGAGGAAGGCCTGCACCCGATTGCCGGCGGTCTGCAAGATCGCCGCGATCGACGGCGGCACCAGCACGTGCGAGACCAGCATCGAAAAATTCGCGAGCCCTTCGCGGCGCGCCTGATAGACCGCCATCGCGTTGGCCGGGGCGGTGGTCTCGAAGCCGATGCCGAAGAAGACCACTTTTTTGGTCGGGTTCTCGCGCGCGATCCGGAGCGCGTCGAGCGGCGAGTAGACCACCCGCAGATCGACCCCGCGGCTGCGCAGCCCGAGGAGATCGCCGCGCGAGCCGGGCACCCGCAGCATGTCGCCGAACGAGGTGAAGATCACGTCGGGGCGGCTGGCGATCGCGTGGGCGCGATCGATCATCTCGAGCGAGGTGACGCACACCGGGCAGCCGGGGCCGTGCACCAGCTCGACCTTCTCGGGCAGGAGGCGATCGATCCCGTAGCGGACGATCGAGTGGGTCTGGCCGCCGCAAACCTCCATCAGCACCCACGGGCGGGTGACCACCTCGGAGATTCGCCGCACCAGCTTCTGCGCCGCAGCCCGGTCGCGATATTCGTCGAGGTATTTCATTCGAGCGCCTCGCCGATTTGATCGAGCTCTTCGAGCGCGGCCCAGGTGCGCGCCGCCTCCTCGCGATCGATGCGCGCGATCGCGAAGCCGACGTGGACCAACACGAAGTCGCCGACCACCGCGTCGGGCTGGCACTCGAGACAGACCTCGCGCGTCACTCCGCCGAAGCGCACCTGCGCGTAGCGGACGCCGCCCTGCTCGTGAATCTCGGTCACTTCACCGGGGATGCCGAGGCACATGCGCGCTCCTTCGATTGGGAGATTGGTGGGCGGCGACCGCGGCCTGGCCGAGCGAGAGGCCGCCGTCGGTCGGCGGCACCCGCCGGTGAAGGAGCACGTCGAAGCCGTCTCTTCGCAGCCGGGCGCAGCTCCGCTCGGTCAGGCGCGCGCTCTGAAAGCAGCCGCCCGAGAGCGCGACCAGCTCGAGGCCGGTGGCGTCGCGCACCCGGCGGCAGCCGCTCGCGACCACCTCGGCCATCGTCTCGTAAAAGCGCGCCGCGATCTCGCCGACCGGCACGCCGCGATCGAGCGCCTCGAGGACGCCGCGCACCGCGGGCCGAAGATCGATCGCAAACGGCTCGGCGCTTTGGAGAAGAAAGGGAAACGGCTCGTGCGCGCCGCTTTGCGCCAACGCCTCGAGCTCGATCGCGGCTTGCGCCTCGTAACTGATCTCGTCACGCACCGCGCACAGCGCGGCCACCGCGTCGAACCAGCGGCCGGCCGAGGTGGTCTTGGGCGAGGAGAGATCGGCGGCGAGCAGCCGCTCGACCGCGCGGCGGCGGGCCGGCTCGATGCGGGCGAGGCGCCTCGCGTCGAGGTGCGCGTCCTTGAGCGCGGAGAGCGCGAGTCGCCAGGGCTCGGTCACCGCGCGATCGCCGCCGGCCAGCCGGAGCGGGCGCAGATGGCCGTGGCGACGAAAGCCGCTCAGATCCGCGAACAGAAACTCGCCGCCCCACTGCTCGCCCGCCGGGCCGCAGCCGTTGCCGTCGAAGGCGACCCCGATCGCCGGGCCGAAGCGCCCGTGCTCGGCCAGGCACGAGGCGACGTGCGCGTGATGGTGCTGGACCGCGATCCGCGGCAGCCCCCGATCGAGCGCGAAGCGGGTCGATCGATAGTCGGGATGAAGATCGTGGGCGACGAGCTCGGGCCGCGCGCCCACCAGCCGCGCCAGCTTCTCGACGGTCTCCTCGAAGAATTCGAGCGCGGCCTGGCCGCCGAGATCGCCGAGGTGCTGCGAGACGAACGCTTCGCCGCCGCGCGCGAGGCAGATGGTGCTCTTGAGCTCGCCGCCGAGCGCGAGCAGCGGGGTGGTCGCCCACTCGGCCGGGATCGGATCGGGCGCGAGGCCGCGCGCACGCCGCACCGGCTGAATCGCGCCGGCCACCACCCGCACCACCGAGTCGTCGACGCGGGTGTGGATCGCGCGGTCGTGGGTCAAAAAGCCGTCGGCGATCTCGCCCAAGCGGGAGAGCGCGGTGGCGTCGTCGCAGGCGATCGGCTCCTCGCGACGGTTGCCGCTGGTCATCACCTGCCAGGCGGGCCCGTCCTGCAAGAGGAGCTGGTGCAGCGGCGTCGACGGCAACATCAGCCCGACCTCGCGCAAACCGGGCGCCACCGACGGGGCGAGCGGCGCGCCCGGGCGCAGCGGCACGATCACGATCGGCCGCGCCGGATCGGTGAGCGCGCGCCGGGCCGGCTCGTCGAGGAGCGCGAGCCGCTCGGCCCAGGCGAGATCGCGCGCCATCACCGCCAGCGGTTTGTGCGGTCTGCGCTTGCGGGCGCGCAGCCGCGCCACCTGCAATTCGTTCTGCGCGTCGACCGCGAACAAGAAACCGCCCGCGCCTTTGATCGCGACGATCCCGCCCTCGAGAATCTTTTGCACCGCCGCCGCCAGCGCCGCCTCGCCGCCGATCGGCGGCTGGCCCTGCACCAGGTAGCGGAGCTGCGGCCCGCAGGCGGGACAGGCGATCGGCTCGGCGTGAAAGCGCCGGCTGTGCGGATCTTCGTATTCTCGACGGCAGGCGGGGCAGGGGAGAAACACGTCCATGGTGGTGCGCGAGCGGTCGTAGGGCAGATCGCGAATGATCGAATAGCGCGGGCCGCAGTCGGTGCAGTTGATGAACGGATGGCGAAAGCGGCGATCGTTCGGATCGTCGAGCTCGGCCAGGCACGCATCGCAGGGCGCCAGATCCGCCGGCGCCCGCGCCCCGCCCGCGCCCAGCTCACCCGACGGCAAGATGCGAAACCGGGTCTCGCCGCGCGCGGCGATCGACGCGTGCTCGACCGACTCGATGCGCGCGCGCGGCGGGGCGTCGATCTTCAGCTGCGCGCAAAAACTGGTGAGCGCTTCGGGCGCGCCCTCGATCTCGATCCACACCCCGGCGCCGTCGTTGCGCACCGAGCCGGCGAGGCCGAGCCGCGCGGCCAGGAGCTGCACCGCCGGACGAAACCCGACCGCCTGCACCGTGCCGCGCACCCGCACCGCCCAGCGGGCGCGGCCTTGCGCTCTCGTCGTCGGCTCGGCGTCCACGCCTCTTCGCGTTAAGCCCGCCGTCGCTCGTGTCAACCATTGACATGGCCATGCCGCGGCCCGAGATGATGGCGGTGCACGAGCTCGCGCTCACCGAAAGCGTCATCGAGCAGATCAAGGAGCGGCTCGGCGACGCGCAGGTGGTGCGGGTGCGGTTGGCGATCGGCCGGCTCCAGGCGGTCCTGCCCGACGCGGTGCGCTTCAGCTTCGAGGTCTGCACCCAAGGCACCAGCCTCGACGGGGCGACGCTCGAGATCCTCGAGACGCCCGGCAGCGAGCTGCAAATCAAAGAGGTGGAGGTGAAGTGATGTGCGCGACCTGCGGCTGCTCCGGCGTCGGCGATCCCCGGTCACTCGAACACGATCACGATCACGAACATCACCACGATCACGAACATCCGCACGATCACGATCATCCGCATGACCACGCGCATCACGATCACGCGGATCACGATCACGCGCCGGCGGCGGCGCGCACCATCTCGTTCGAGCAGGCGATCCTGGCCAAGAACAATCGGCTCGCCGCCGAGAACCGCGCCTGGCTCGCCGGCCGCGGCGCCACTGCGCTCAACCTGATGAGCTCGCCGGGCGCGGGCAAGACGACCCTGCTCGAGCGCACCATCCGCGATCTCGGCACCAAGAACGTGATCGCGGTGATCGAGGGCGATCAGGAGACCCGGCGCGACGCCGATCGGATTCGCTCGGCGGGGGCGCGCGCGGTCCAGGTCAACACCGGCACCGGCTGCCACCTCGACGCGCAGATGGGCTCGGGCGCGCTGCGCGAGCTCGATCCGCCGTCGGGATCGCTCCTCTTCATCGAGAACGTCGGCAATCTGGTCTGTCCGGCGCTGTTCGATCTCGGCGAGGGCGCGCGGGTGGTGATCGCCTCGGTCACCGAGGGTGAAGACAAGCCGCTCAAGTATCCGCACATGTTTCGCTCGGCGCGGCTGGTGGTCTTGAACAAGATCGATCTTTTGCCGCACGTCGCCTTCGACGTCGACCACTTCGCCGCCGCCGCGCGCGAGGTCAATCCGGAGGTCGAGCTGCTCCCGCTGTCGGCGACGAGCGGGGCCGGCCTCGATCGTTGGTATCGCTGGCTCGCCGACCGGATCTGAGTCGCTACATCCGCTCGATCTTCAAGTAACGGATGAGGTCCGGCAGGGAGCGGAGAAACAGCAGGCCGGCCGCCACCGCCGCCACCCCGACCGTCACCCGCGCCGCCATCGCCATTCTCCGATCGCTCTCGCGCCGTTTGCTCTTCATGGTCACCGCTCCTTTCAAGCCGCCTGGGTGAGCTGGCGGATGCGCTGCACCGTCGGCTCGACCGCCGCCTGCACGCTCGGGCTCAGCCCGATGCCCTCTTCGATCGCGGCCGGCTCGCAGCCGACCACCAGCACCCGCCCGAGCTGACCGCCGAGCGTGCGCACCATCGCGAACACCGACGGTAAATCGAGCGAGTGCGCGTCGAGCTTGGCCGCGTCGTCATCGAGCTCGGGCTCGATCACGTAGACCGTGCCCGGCTCGCCGCCGCGCGACACCGCGTCGACCGCCACCAAAAGCTCGTAGCCGTCGAGCAGCCGGTAGGCGAGGTGCAGCCCGCGGATGCCG
>JANWLJ010000270.1 GCA_025450955.1 Polyangium sp. (in: bacteria)
GAGCGGCTCTTTGCCGACCGCGAGATCGATCAAGCGCGCACGCAGCCCCTGGCGACCACCCTCGGGCGGCATCGTGATCAGCGACGGCAGCAGACGGGCGGCAATCCGCGCGGCCTGCCGAGCCGCGACTCCATAGCCGCGCAGGTCGGCTTCGGCGATCGCCTCGTCGAGGGTGGTGTGGGCGCACAGGAGCGCCACGTCGAAGGGCCAGCCCGGCTGATCGCCAAAGGCGTGGGTGGCCGCGTGGACCAGCACCGCGAACAGGTGATCGGCCCACGCCGGCACCGGGCGGCGCGCGCCCAGCGCAAAGGCGACGATCGCGCGATCGAAGAGCCGGTCGACCGAAGCGTCACCGGCCAGCTCGTGAAACAGCCGATAGTGCAGCTCGATGAGGAGGCCGTCGCGCTCGTCGGTGAAGGCGACGTCGTGGCCGTGACGCGGGGTGAAGCGGGCGCGCGGCGGAAAGTGGCGGCGCAGCCCGAGCTCGCCAAAGAGCGCGCAGGCGCGGTCGAGCTCGACGGGCCGGACCAGGAGATCGAGATCGGACATCGGGCGCTCGCCGGGATCGGGATAGAGCGCGCTCGCAAACAGCGCGCCCTTGAGCGGCAGGAGCGTCAGGCCGCGCGCGGCCGCACCGTCGAGCAATTCGGCGGCGCGCTCTAAAATGCGGCTGTTGCGGGCGACCTGGCCGAGGTAGGCGCGGCGAGCGGCGCGCGCGGTCTCGGGCTCGAGCGCGTCGAGCCGGCCGGCGCGGGCCAGGGTGGCGTAGAGAAGCGGCGAAAGCTCGCGCCGGGCGCGCACCGCCGGCGGAAGCCCGAGGAGCAAAGAGGGCGAGAAGGGCTCAGGAGAGCCGGGAGCGCTCGTCGAGCACCTTCTTGATCTTGGCCTCGAGGTCGGCGAAGTCGAACGGCTTGTCGACGTAGGCGTCGGCGCCGTAGAGCGGCGAGGTCATCTCGTTGACCCGCTCGCCGATCGCGGTGAGCATCACGATGCCGACGTTGCGCAGCTCCTCGTCGGCGCGCAGCTCCTTGGCGACCTCCCAGCCGTTTTTGCCGGGCATCATCACGTCGAGCAGCACCAGGTCGGGATGCTCCTGGCGCGCCTTGTCGAGCGTCTGCAGCCCGTCGGCCGCCTCCACCACCTGGTAGCCGCGCTTGGAGAGGCGGATGCCGAGCATGGTGAGGATCTGCGGATCATCGTCGGCGACGAGGATGACGGGCTTTTTCGTCGGCATGCGGCTAACGCTAGCCGGGCGGGGAGGCCCGGTCAACTACGGTGATGGCGCCAGATAAAGATCGAAGCGGATACGGCGCGGCGACTTCACCTGGAGCGTGAGCCCGCCGAGCGTGACCTTGCCCGAGGTCATGGTCACCCGCGCGCGCTGAAAGCCGGCGCCGGGCGTCACCAGATAGCAGGCGGCGCAGGTCGCGAGCTCGGCCTCGCTGGTCGCGAGCGGAATCGGCGGCGAAGGCGCGGCGAGCGCGCCGGTGAAGATCGCGTGCAGCTCGGTGCCGTCGTAGAGCGCCAGCTCGGCGCCGCCCTTCTTGGTCGTGATCAGGCCGGCGACGTCGTAGACCCCGGCCACGTCGGCGGGCCCGATGATCGATGGATCGGCGACGTCGTTCAGGGTGTCGATCGAGGGATCGAGGAGCGGCACCAGATAGCCGTCGCGTAAAAAGAGCGGCAGCTTGCCGAGCGGCGCCGCCACCGTCACGGTCTTGGGCCCGACATAGAGCGCGGGATCCTGCCAGTCGAGATAGCTGTCGTCGGGCAGCACCACCGTTCGCGTGCGCGCGCCGCGCACGACCACCGGCGCGGCCAGGAGCGCGGGGCCGAGATAGAGCTCGTCGTCGACGGGGATGAGCGCCGGATCGGGATGCTCGAAGAAGAGCGCGCGCATGGTGGGCGCGCCGGTCTGGTGCGCCGCGAGCGCGAGCGTGTAGAGATAGGGGAACAGGCGCGTGTGCAGCCGCGCGTAGGTGAACCAGGCGGCCTGCGCGTCGGGCGAGGTCCAGATCGTCGCCTTCTGTCCCGCGTCCATCGCGTCGGAGCAGGCGTCCTCGTCGTGCATGTCGGAGCCGACCGCGCCGAATTCGATCCAGCGCGCGAGCAGCTCTCCGTCAGCGGCGGCGTGGCCGCTCGTGCACTTGTAGCCGCCGATGTCCGAGCCCCAGTGCGGCACGCCCGACAGGCCCATGTTCACGCCCGCGCGGATCATCGCCGGCAGGCCGAGCGCGTCGTCGAAGCTGGCGTCGGGATCGCCCGACCACACCACCGGCGTGTACTGCGACGAGCCGGTGTAGCCCGAGCGGGCGAAGAAGTACCAGTCGCCCGGGTCCACCTTCTCGAGCGCGTCGTGCGCGGCCTTGTCGTAGAGCACCGGGAAGAGGTTGTGCAGCTGTTCGCCGGTCATTCCGTTTTTGGCCACCACGTTCGGCTGCACGTACTCGCCGAAGTCGTACATCCAGCCGGAGTAGCCGAGGCTGAGCGCGCGCGAGAACATCGAGGTGAACCAGGAGACCGCGGCCGGCTGGGTGACATCGACGGTGTAGAGGCTCAAAAACTTGCCGCTGATCAGCCACACCACCGACGGCGCGCCGGTGTCGTCTTTGAGGAACCAGCCGTTTTGCAGGCCGGTCTGCGCGTCGCTGTCGAGCGGGCTCGGATCTTTGGAGATGTACGGGTTGTAGTAGCAGATGGCCCTGAGCCCGAGCGCGGCGCACGACTTGACCCACGCGGCGACGGTCGGCTCGATCCCTATTTCCGAGCCGGCGGGCAGAAAGTGCAGCGCGTCGTCGACGGCGGTGAGCGCGAGATCGTGATCGCGCATCGCCTGGATTTCGGGGACGCCCTCGATCATCGTCTCGCGGTTGATGCGGCGGCGCGGGCCGAACGCCCACTTGGGCGGGACCATCGGCCGGCCGGTCTTGGCGGTGAATTCGTCGACGAGCTGCTGCGGCCACGGGCGCGAATCGTGCGGGATCGGCAAGAACACGTCGTACGCGAGCGTCGGGCCGATGTCCCACACGCGCCAAGCGTCGGGGCGATCGGAGGCGAGCCGGAACTCGTTGCGCCAGGTCGAGTCGAGCCAAAATCCATAGCCCTTCGACGAGACGAAGAACGGGACCGGGTAGTAGGTCATGGTCTCGCCGTTCGGGAAGGGATTTTCCGGGCCGGGCGGCGTGCCTTCGGCCTTGCCGAGCCCGCCCTCCTCGGGCCAGGAGTAGAGATTGAGGCCGCGCTCGTCGAGCCGGCTGAAGCGTTCGCCGAAACCCAGGAACGCTTCGTCGCTCGGAGTCTGAAAACCGACCGACCAGGCGCGCGGCCTGGCCGCGTTCGAAAGCGAGAGCTCGACCCGCAACATCGATGCGGCGAGCGTGAGCCGCGCGTGGATGCAGCCCGTTTGTCCCGGGTGCGAGAGGGTGAGATCGAGCTCGGTCGGGCTCGGCTGGGTGGCGGCGGCGACCTGCCAGTCGTCGCGCCAGGGATCGAGCTCGGGCGTGAGCGAGAAGTAGCCCGGCGAGACCACGTTGTCCCACGCGAGCTGGCCGGTGGTGAAGCCGAACGCGCCGTAGCCGTCGTGCGCGCCGGCGCCGAGCGAGCTCAGCACCGCGCGGCCGCTTCCGTCTTTGATGGTGTAGCGGAGCGGCGCGAGCGCGACCTCGACGGTGATGCCGGGCGCCGACAGCGTGAAGCTCGGCGGCAACCGGCCCGAAGCGCAGGGCAGCGCGCTGCCGCAACCCGCGAGAACAAGCGAAACAAAAGTGATGGCGAGGCGGCGCATGCGACGATCAAAGGGGGGAGGCGAGGCGAAGTCAAACGCGCGGGGTTGACGTTCCGGCGGCGAGCGGTAGATTCCATGGATGGCAAAGCGCAGTCGCGTCGCAGTGATCAAGGTTCGCTCCGAGACGATTCACGAGGACATTTTTCGGCTCTGCGAGCTGGCGGGCATGAAAGAGGCGCTCGCCCCGGGCGCGACCACCATCCTCAAAGACAACATCTCCTGGCACTACCCGTTTCCGGCGGCGAACTCGACGCCGTGGCAGCTCGAGGGCACCATCCTCGCGCTCCGGCGCATGGGCTGTCCCGACATCACCTGCGTGCAGAACAAGACGGTGGTGACCAACGCCTTCAAGGGCGAGGACCTGAACCACTACGTTCCGATCTTCAAAGCGCACAAGGTGCCGGTCCTCTTCAACTTCAAAGAAGAGGATGTGAAGTGGGTGCCCTATCGGCCGAAGGCGCGCATGCGCGTGCTCGACAAGATCTTCCCCGAGGGGATTCACATTCCCGACTACTTCGAGGGCAAGAACATCGTCCATCTGCCGACGATGAAGTGCCACATCTACACCACCACCACCGGCGCGATGAAGAACGCTTTCGGCGGGCTGCTCAACCTGCACCGGCACTACACCCACTCGTGGATTCACGAGACGCTGGTCGACCTGCTCGCGATTCAGAAGGAGATCCACCCCGGGCTGTTCGCGATCATGGACGGCACCACCGCCGGCAATGGCCCTGGGCCGCGCACCATGTTCCCGGTGGTGAAGAACTACATGCTGGCGTCGGCGGATCAGGTGGCGATCGACGCGGTCTCGGCGAAGATGATGGGCTTCGATCCGATGACGCTCGAATATCTGCGCTGCGCCGACGAGGACGGGCTCGGCAACGCGCGGCCGGAGAACATCGAGCTGGTCGGCGACGACGTGTCGCAGGAGAACTGGCACTTCAAGGTCGGCAAGAACCTGGTGCGGGTGGGCGGCGGCGATCTGATCTGGTTCGGACCGCTCAAGCGGTTTCAGAAGCTGTTCTTCCACACCCCGATCGTCAACCTGTTCATCGCCGCGTCCGAGGTCTATCACGACTACTATCGCTGGCCGCTCGCCGATAAGAAGATCTTCGACGACTGGCGCCAGACGACCGAGTGGGGTCGGCTCTTCGATCGCTATGCGCGCGGGCCAATGGTGACGGCGCCGGCCGGCATTTCTGCCGCGCCGCACGCCACCGCGTGAAGCGTCGCTCGCTCGGCCGCGCGCTCACTCTCTCGGCGGCGGCGGGAGCGGCGGTCTATGTCGCGATCGCCTGCTACGTCGGAGTCGGCAAGCTCGGCTCCGAGCTGCGCGCGTTCGCCTGGCCGGCGGCGTTGGCCGCGCTCGGGCTGGCGCTCGTCAA
>JANWLJ010000271.1 GCA_025450955.1 Polyangium sp. (in: bacteria)
GGAGATGTCGAGCCCGGTCGACTGCACCTCGGCCGCCACCACCAACACGTACTCGTGCAGCCCCGCCCGAATGTACGCGTCGGCGATCGAGAGCCCATACAAGAAGCCGTTACACTGCTGCCGGATGTCGAGCGTCGCCGGCGCCTTGAGCCCGAGCGCGCGCTGCACCAGCACGCCGTTGCCGGGAAAATCGTGATCCGGCGAGAGCGTCGCGAACACCACCAGCGAAATCCGCTCCGGCGCCACCTGGGCATCCTCGAGCGCGCGGCGCGCGGCGTCGATCCCGAGCGCCGCCGAGCCCATCTGCGAGCCGGGCTGGACCCAGCGCCGCTCGCGAATGCCGGTGCGCTCGGCGATCCAATCCTCCGAGGTGTCGATCCACTTGCACAGATCCGCGTTGGTGACCACCCGGTCGGGAACGCAGCTCCCAGTTCCCCAGATTCGCGCGCGCCGCATTGGTCTAACCATGATACCACGCCGCCCGCCTGCCCCGACCCGACCGCGCGCAGGTCACCAGCTACACGTCGAGGTTTCGGACGTTGAGCGCGTTCTGCTCGATGAACGCGCGCCGCGGCTCGACCGCTTCTCCCATCAGCGTCGAGAAGATGGTCTCCGCCGCGTTGATGTCCTCGGCGTGCACCTCGAGCAGGGTCCGGCTCTGCGGATCCATGGTGGTCTCCCAGAGCTGCTCGGCATTCATCTCGCCGAGGCCCTTGTAACGGGAGATCTGAAGCCCCTTGCGCCCGATCGCGTCGAGCTCGGAGCCGAGCTTGTCGAGCCGATCGAGCTCGATCGCCTTCTCCTCCGTCGCGCCCGCGCCGCCGGTCGATTCCAGCCGGTACGGCGGCGGCCCGATCTTGGCCAGCTCGGCGCCCAGCCGCCCGAGCTCCTCGTACTCCGGCGAATCGAGAAACGCGAAATCGACCACGGTATTTTTCCGCGCTCCGCCGTAACGCGCCGGGCACACGATCTTGAACCCGCCGTGCTCCACGTCCGGCTCGATGGTGAACGCCAGCCCCGACAGCGACGGCTCGAACCGATCGAAGTGCGCCTGCATCCGCGCGAGCGCCCGCCCGGTCGCCTGCTGATCTTTCAAGTCGTGCTTGGTCAGCTTCGACGCCGACACCATCGCGTCGATGATTCGCGAGTCGGCCTTCTTCTCGATCTGATTGAGCACCTGGGTGTAGCGCAGCGCCTTCTTGCCGAGCTGCTGCAGCGCCTCACCCTCGACCAGCCCCGCGCCCGTCGAGAGCCGCAGCTCCTCGGTGGCGGTGCGAATGAGATAGTCCTCGAGCGCCTGCTCGTTCTTGAGATAGCCCTCGCGCTTGCCCCGCTTCACCTTGAACAGCGGCGGCTGCGCGATGAACAGGTAGTGATCGATCATCGGCCCGTCGGGCCCTTCGATCTCGCGCTTGATGATCTCCGGATACTGCCGGTAAAAGAACGTGAGGAGCAGGGTGCGGATGTGACTCCCGTCGACGTCCGCGTCGGTCATGATGATGATCTTGTGATAGCGGAGCTTGTGGATGTCTTTGTCCTCGCCGACCCCGCAGCCGAGCGCGGTGATGAGCGTCGCGATCAGCTCCGACGACAGCATCTTGTCGAGCCGCGCTTTCTCCACGTTCAAGATCTTGCCGCGCAGCGGCAGGATCGCCTGGAACTGTGAATCGCGCCCCTGCTTGGCCGAGCCGCCGGCCGAATCTCCCTCGACGATGAACAGCTCCGCCTTGGCCGGATCGCGCTCGCGGCAGTCGGCGAGCTTGCCCGGCAGCGACGAGGAATCGAGCGCGCCTTTGCGCTGCACCATGTCGCGCGCCTTGCGGGCAGCCTCGCGGGCGCGCGCCGCCAGCACGCATTTTTCGATGATCTTCTTCGCCTCTTTCGGGTGCTCCTCGAACCAGATCCCCAGCCGATCGTTGACCACCTGGGCGACGATGCCGGTCACCTCCGACGAGACCAGCTTGTCCTTCGGCTGATTGGAGAACTTCGGATCGGGGTGCTTGATGCTGACGATCGCGGTCAGCCCCTCGGAGAGATCCGCGCCCGAGAGCCCCTGCTTGACGTCCTTGAGCAGGTTCGCCTGCGCCGCGTACGCGTTGACCGTGCGGGTGAGCGCCTGGCGAAATCCGGTGAGGTGCGCCCCGCCATCCTTGTTTCGAATGTTGTTGGTGAAGCAGAAAATATTCTCCGAGTAGGAGTCGTTCCACTGGATCGCGATCTCGACCTCGATCCCCTCCTTCTCGTCGATGAAATGGATCGGCTTGTCGTTGACCACCACCTTCGACTGATTCAGATCCTCGACGAACGAGCCGACTCCGCCGGCGAAGGCGAACTCGTGTCGCTTGACCGGCGACGGCCGCTCGTCGACGACCGCCATCGACAGCCCTTTATTCAGATAGGCCAGCTCGCGCATCCGCTGCGCGAGCGTGTCGTAGGAGAACTCGGTCATCCGAAAGATCTCGGCGTCGGGTTTGAAAGTGACCTTGGTCCCCGACGAGCGATCGGTGATCCCGGTCTGCTTGAACTCGGTGGCCGGATCGCCGCGCCGATATTCCTGGTAGTAGACCTTGCCGTTTTTCCGGATCTCGAGCTTGACCCACTCCGACAGCGCGTTGACCACCGAGACGCCCACGCCGTGCAGACCGCCGGAAACTTTGTAGCTGCCGTGGTCGAACTTTCCGCCCGCGTGCAGCACCGTCATGATCACTTCGGGCGCCGGGCGATTCTCCGCCTTGTGCAGATCGACCGGCATGCCGCGCCCGTTGTCCTCGACGGTGACCGAGTTGTCGAAGTGGATCACCACGTCGATGTGATTGCAGTGTCCGGCGAGCGCCTCGTCGACCGAGTTGTCGACCACCTCGTAGACCATGTGGTGCAGCCCGGTGCCGTCATCGGTGTCGCCGATGTACATGCCCGGCCGCTTGCGCACGGCTTCGAGGCCTTTGAGAACCTGAATCTTGTCGGCGTTGTAATCGTCGGTTTTCTGAGTCCCGGCAGGTGTTTCGAGCTCATTCATGGGGGGTGCTATGGTCTAGCACGCCGGGTCCCCTTTCTCAATAGAAATTGTCCCACTAACCACTTGATAATCTTCACGATCTTTGGTGAGCAATACGTGGGCGGGATGGGTGGTGGTGATGAAGGCCTGGCTCGGCACCTCGCGCAGGAACTCGAACAGCTGCGCGTTGCGGGTGGCGTCGAGCTCGGAGGAGACGTCGTCGAGAAGCAAGACCGGCGCGTCGCCGAGCGCCGAGGTGAGCTGCTCGATCTCGGCGATCTTGAGCGCGAGCACGATCGCGCGCAGCTGTCCCTGCGACGCGTAGGCGCCCGCCGCGCGCCCTTCGAAGCGCAGCGCGAGATCGTCGGTGTGCGGTCCGCTCGAGGTCGCGCCGCGCGCCGCGTCGCGCCGCCGCTCGGCCAGGAGCCGCTCTCGCAGCAGCCCGGCGATGCGCTCCTCCGGCACGTCGAGCGTGCTCTCATAGGCGATCTCGAGCGAGAGCCCGCCCGTCACCCGAGAAAAGGTCTCCGCAACCTTGGGGGCGAGCGCCTCGACGAAGCGGTGGCGCCGGGTGACGAGCGGAACCGCGGCCTCGGCGAGCTGGGTCTCGTAGACCTCGAGCAGCGCCGGATCGAACGCGCCCGAGCGCAAGAGCGCGTTGCGCGAGCGCAGCACCCGCTCGTAGCTCTGCGCCTCTGCGAGATAGCCCGGCTGCGCGTTGAAGATCGCGCGATCCAAAAACCGCCGCCGCCCCGACGGCGCGCCGCGCGGCAGGCGCAGATCCTCGGGCGCGAACAGGACCACGTTGAAGCCGCCGAAGTACTGGCTCGAGCGCGCGTGTTTGCCGTCGAGCCGCGCGCTCTTGTGCCCGGGCGACAGCTCCACCTCGAGCAGCCGCTCGGTGCCGAGCCGGCTCACCCGCGCCCGCACCCGCGCGCGCGCCTGGCCGAAGCGAATCAGCTCCTCGGTCTTGGCGGCGCGAAACGAGCGCAGCGTGCCGAGCAGGTACACCGCTTCGAGGAGGTTGGTCTTGCCCTGCCCGTTATCGCCGTGAAGCACATTGAACCGCGGATGCGGCTCGACGACCACCTGGGCGAGGTTTCGAAAGTCGACCGCTTCGAGCGCTATCACGCGCATGCAAGCGGGCTCGAGGGCGCGATCAGATCCGCATCGGCATGACCACGCCGACGTAGCTCGAGCCCTCTTTGGTGTCGGCCGGACGCACCAGCCCGGGATCGAGCTCGCCGTTGAGCTCGAGCTTGACCTCATCGCCCTCCATCTCGCCGAGCAGCTCGATGAAGTATTTGGCGTTGAACCCGATCGACAGCGGCGCGCCGTCGTAGCTGACGTCGAGCTCCTCGTGCGCCTCGCCGAGATCGGGGTTGTCGCTCGCCACCCGGAGCACGCCCTTTTGCAGCGAGAGCTTGATCCCCCAGGTCTTGTCCGAAGACATGATGCTGATGCGCCGGAGCGCCTCGAGCATCGCCGCGCGCGGACAGAGCGCGACCTTGTCATTCTCCTTCGGGATCACCTGGTCGTAGGGCGGAAACTGCGCCTCGATGAGCTTGACCGAGAGCGCCACCTCTTTGACCCGCACGAAGACGTGTCCGTTGTGAATCCCGAGCTCGACCTGCCCCTCGGCGGCCTCGAGCGCGCGCCTTAGCTCCATGAGTCCCTTGCGCGGGATGATGATCCCCTGCGCCAAGGTCGGCCCGGCGAGCGGCCGCTCGATCTTCGACAGCCGGTGCCCATCGGTCGACACCATCCGCCCGATCTTGCCGTCGCACTCGAACAGCACGCCGTTCAAGTGATAGCGCGTCTCGTCGGGGGAGATGGAGAAGAAGGTCTTGGCGATCATGTCGCGCAGGGTCGCCGCGTCGACCTTGGAGAAGGTCACCTCGCGATGGTTCGGGAGCTTGGGAAAGTCGCGGTCGGCCATCCCCACGACCTTGTACTCGACCTTGCCCGCCTTGATGTCGGCGTACTGGTTCTCGGTGCGGCTGACCGAGAGCGACTCGCCCGGCAGCGACTTGACGATGTCGTGCAGGTGCTTGGCGCCGACGGTGAGCCCGCCCTCCTTCTCCACCTTGCACGGCAGCTCGGCGGTCACCGTCACGTTCAGATCGGTCGCGGCGCACAGGAGCTTGTCCTTGCCATCGGTGCGCAAAAGGACGTTCGCCAGGATCGGCATCGTGCTCTTTCGATCCGAGATCCCCTGGGCGAGGTAGAGGCCCTGGATGAGCGCTGCCTTGTCGATCTTGAACTCCATGCTGTGCTCCCGCGTTCTGGGTTTTTCTTACAACTGATCAATTAAGATCAGTATTCGTATTAATGCCTGTTAGAAAGTGTATAACTCGCCCATCGACATGATTTTATAAACGAAAGTCCTGTGTGTGGCCGGTGGGCTGGTGGCGGGTTTTACCCCAATATCCCACAGGTAGGAGTTCTTCACACGCACCCCACAGCCGCTCTCCCCAGGTTGATCACAGGCGAGGCGGGCAGAATCTAGCACAACTCGTCTCACGAGAGACATAGATCAATGCGACAGGTGACGCTCGAGCTCTTCGACCGTGTGCCGCGTCTTGGGATCGCTCTGGACCAGCTCTTCGATCTTCCGGCACGCCGACATCACCGTGGTGTGGTCCTTGCCGCCGAAGCGCTGCCCGAGGTCGGGATAGCTCGACTTGCAGAGCTTGCGCGCCAGATACATCGCGATCTGCCGCGGCCGCGCGATCGCCTGGTGGCGCTTCGGGCTCTTGAGATCGGTGAGCTTGACGTTGAAGTAGCTCGCCACCTCTTTTTGCACCGCCTCGACGGTGAGCGAGTGCGACGCCTGGGTGAGGAAGTTCTTGAGCGTCTCTTTGGCGAAGTCGATGGTGATCGGCTGCTCCTGAAGGCCGGCGAACGCCGCCACCCGCAGAAGCAATCCCTCGAGCTCGCGCACGTTCGACTTGATGTTGGTGGCGAGATAGATCGCCACGTCGTCGGGCAGCGGAATTTGATCGAGATCGGCCTTCTTCTTCAAGATCGCGATCCGGGTCTCGAGCTCGGGCGGCTGGATGTCGGCGATCAGCCCATTTTGAAACCGCGAGCGCAGCCGATCTTCGAGATCGGGGATCTCGTGCGGATACTTGTCGGCGGTGAGCACGATCTGCCGGTGCGACTCGAACAGCGAGTTGAAGGTGTGGAAGAACTCCTCCTGCGTCCGATCTTTACCGGCGAGAAATTGGATGTCGTCCATCAGCAGCACATCACAGCGCTCGCGGTACTTGCGACGGAACTCGTCGATCTTCCCGTTGCGAATGCAGTTGATGTACTCGTTCATGAAGGTCTCGGTCTTGAGATAGAAGATCCGCCACTGCGGATGCTTCTCCCTCAGCCGATGGCCGATCGCGTGGACCAGGTGGGTCTTGCCGAGGCCGACGCCGCCGTAGATGAAGAGCGGATTGTATTTGCCCGCCGGCACCTCGGCGACCGCGCGCGAGGCGGCGTGCGCGAGCTGATTGGACGGGCCGACCACGAACGCGTCGAAGGTGTATTTGGCGAGCAGGTCCGAGTGCGGCTCGGATTTTTCGCTCTTCTCGACGGGGGCCGGGATCGCCGGGGCGGTCGCTTCACCACCGGCCGGCAGCGCCGGCTCGTGCGCCGGTTCGGAGAGGTCGAAGATGATCTCGAACTCCTGGCTGGTCTGCGCCCGCAAGGCGTCGAGAACGATCTCCTGATAGTTGTCCTCGAACCACTCTTTGATCCACTTGCTCGGCGCGCTCAGGGTGATGCGGTGACCGTCGATGCCCTTACAGTGGATCGGGCGCAGCCACATCTCGAAGTTGTGCGGCTTGATCCGACCTTCGAGGGTGCTGAGCGCCGTTTCCCACAGCTCGAGGTGCATGCTTTTCCAAACCCCCGTGATTCAGACAAAAAACCATCCACAGCTTTATCCACAGATGTGGATAAACCACCATGCGCTCTTCATGCTGAAGGTTTGCCTACCGAATGGAAAAGGCGGGCTCGATGGGCCGCTTTACCGTCGGTGAGCCCCGCGCGAACGCTGCTTTGTCCCCCCACGACCTTTCTGGAGCCAGCGGCAAGCGATTCGATCGTTTATCAAGCGCCTCTTCGAGTGGCAAGGGGAAAAAGTGCCGCGCCCCGAACGCCTGGAAAACACGAAGAGAAGCGCCAAGCGGCGATCGGTTGTTCACAGCCTGCGACAATCCGCCACAGCGGCTCCACGCGAAAGCGCTTGGATCCTGTGGAGAAAATGCCGCGCCTCGCCAGCGCCCGGCGCAGAGTCGCGCGCGGCGGGGCTTTGCGCGTCGCGATCGGTCAAAACGGGCCGCGATCGGCGAACCGCTCGCGTTTCCGGAGCGCCCGAGCCGATCTCTCCGAGGCTGCCGGCGGATCTTGACACTTCCGAAGGCGATTGCTATGAGAACCGCCTCGTTCGGTCGAACAGGAGAGAGTCGTGAAGCGCACCTATCAGCCCCACAACAAGCGCCGCAAGCGCAGCCATGGTTTCCGCAAGCGGATGCACACGCGTGGCGGTCGTCTCACCCTGCAGCGCCGCCGCCGCAAGGGCCGCCGCCGCCTCACCGTGGCCGTCGCCAAGAAGTAGCGTCACCTCATTATGAGTGGGGGAGAGGATCTCCCGCGCGCGAGGCGGCTTCGAAAGCGGGCCGGGTTCCAGGCGGTCCAGGGCAGAGGCAAGAAGCTGCACACCGACAGCTTCCTCGTGTTCGTCCTACCGCGTTCGCTTCGCTCCTCTCAAAGTGGCGGCTCCAGCCTGCCGACGCGTCTCGGCGTGACGGTTTCGAAGAAGGTCGGTGGCGCGGTCACCCGGAACCGGGTAAAAAGACTGGTCCGGGAAGCTTTTCGACGTCACAAAGCGTTATTTCCACAAGGGCTCGATCTCGTGTTCGTCGCCAAGCGGATCGCAATCGAGGCCGACTTCAACCAGGTGGTCCGGGAGATCGAAAAGCTGTGCAGTCGGCACTTCGCGCGCTAGAGGTGATCGTCGGCGGAGTGCTGCTCGCGCTCTTGTGGGGCTACCGATCGCTCGTCTCGCCGATTCTGCACCTGGCGGGCGCGCGCTGCCGCTTCTATCCGAGCTGCTCGGCGTACGCCGAAGAGAGCATCCGCCGCTTCGGGCCGGCGCGCGGTGGTTGGCGAGCGCTTCGGCGCCTCGGCCGCTGCCATCCCTTTCATCCGGGCGGCTACGATCCCGTCGTGCCCGCTAGCAATCGCATCCGCGAGCAAAGCGAGGCTTGATGGACAAGCGCGTCCTTCTCACCGTGGTCATCTGTTTCGGCATCCTGTTCGTGTGGACCAAGTTCTTCGTTCCGACGCCGCCGCCGCATCCCACCGAGACCGCCGCGCCGACCGCTCCCGCCACTGCGCCCGCCGAAAAGCCGGGTGAAGCGCAAAAGACGCCGGCTGCGCCCGAGGCCGTCAAAGGCGGCGTAGCCGTTGCGCCGAAGGCGAAAGAGACGGCGGAAAAGCCCGCGAAGCCGGCGGTGCGTCCGCCCGAGAAGATCGCCAGCGTCGTGCGGCCCGAGCGCTACCACGCCGAGTTCACCACCTGGGGCGCGGCGCCGAAGAGCTGGACCCTGCTCAAGCCGCACTACAAAGAGTTCGTCACCCAGCCCGACGGCAAGAAGGTGCTGGCGCCGATCGATCTCGTCAAGAGCAGCGGCGCGGACCTGCCGCTCACCCTCACCTTTCCGCAGTCCGATGTGACGCTCGCGCCCGACGCCGCGTGGACCCAGCTTCCGTCGGGCCCGAACGAGCTGGTCTACGCCGTCGACGAAGGCGCGCTGCACGTCGAGAAGCACTACACGTTGCCCGAAAAGGGCTACGAGATGAAGCTCAAGGTGATCGTCGAGAACCGCGGCGACAAGGCGCTCACCGAACGGCTGCAGATGGCGATGTACGGCTGGCAGGATCCGAACGTCAAGACCGGCGGCTTCTTCTCGGGCGGCCGCTATTCGATCCACACCTCGGGCATGTGCGACGTCGCCGGCAAGCTGCACGACGGCGATCTCGAGGCGCTCTTGAAAAAGCCGATCGACGAGAGCGGCATGGTGCGCTTCATCGCGATCGACGAGCGCTACTTCGTCGCCGCGCTGGTGGTGCAGCCGAATGAGGAACGGAGCTGCTCGCTCGGCGCCAACCCCGACGGGCTGGTGACCGTCACCCTGCTCGACGGGCCCAAGCAGCTCGCGCCGAACAGCAAGACCGAATACGACTACGTCGGCTTCTTCGGCCCCAAGATCTTGAACCAGCTCGACGCGGTGAAGGTGAACGGCGTCGACGCCAAGCTCGGCGACTCGATAAACTACGGCTGGACCGAGGCGATCGCGCGGCCGATGCTGGCGGTGCTCAAGGCGGTCTACATCGTGATCCCGAACTGGGGGCTCGCGATCGTGGTGATCACCATTCTCCTCAAGGCGATCACCTGGTGGCCGAACGCTAAGAGCATCAAGTCCATGCGCGGGATGGCGAAGCTCAAGCCCGAGATGGACAAGATCAAAGAGAAGTTCGGAAACGACAAGCAGAAGATGAACGTCGCGGTGATGGCGCTCTA
>JANWLJ010000272.1 GCA_025450955.1 Polyangium sp. (in: bacteria)
CGGGAACCCGCAGCGGGCTGTAGCGGTCCTTGAACTCCGGATAGTCCTGCAGGTGCGCGTTGCGCCAGACACCGACGATGCGCAGGAAGGTGGGGCGACGCTCGCCGAAAACATATTCGCGCTGGGCGGCCGGATCGAGACCGTGGTGCGCCATCGTCACGTCGCCGAGCGCGCCGAGATCGACCATCGGCATGCCGGCGTAAGAGGAGGTGCCGCCGAGATCGCCGTCGAGCGCCGACGGATGCGCGATTCCGAGGGCGGCCGCCACCCGCGCGTAGGTGTGCGCGCGAATCGCGACGTAGGAGACCGGAACCGGATAGTGACCGATTCGGTCGCGGGTGTTCGCGAGCGCGGTCGGCATCAGGTGAAACGCGAGCAGCAGGGTGAGGCCCCAGGCGAAGCCGAGCGAGAGCTGCGGGCGCGGCACCAGCGCGGCCAGCCGTTCGCAGCCGTCGACGGCGAGCGCGATCACGAGCGGCAGCGCGGCCACCACGAAGCGGCCTTCGCTCATCCAGTCGCCGCGCGAATAGATCGGGAAAAACAGGACCGCCGCGAGGAGCGCGAGCACGCTCCATCGCGGGATCAGGCGGCGGAGGCGAAAGAGCGAGAGCGCGGCGAGCGCGGCCGCGGGCGCCAGGTGATAACGATCGAATAGACCGAGGATGTAGCGCCAGCCTTTGGCGTGCAGATCGATGAGCTCGTGCGCCTGAAATGGATTTTTTACTTTGACATAAAACGTATTTGGAAATGGATAGGCGTAATATTCATAACGCCAGCCGAGGTGGACCAATACCGGCAGGATCGCGATCGCGTACCACTTGACGAGCGATCGAGCGCGGCGATCGCCGGCGAGCCGCACCAGGCAGGCGGCGCCCGCGACCAGCCAGCCGTCGGGGCGGGTGAGCGCGATGCCCGCTGCCAGCCAGGCGGAGAGCGGCCGGCGATCGGGGTGGTCGCGCTCGAGGATCAAGCGGGCCGCGCACCAGACGATCAGCGCGAGATAGAGCGGGCCTTCGAGGCCGCTCATCGACCAGTAGGCGATCGGGGTGAGCGACGCGGCCAACAGCGCCGCCGCGCCGTCGAGGATCGAGCGGCGGCCGCGGAGCGCCGAGGTGAGCTCGCCGACCCCGATCACCGCCGCGGTGCCGAGCGCGGCGCCAAACAGCTTGGCGACCAGGAAGACGTCGAGGCCGAGCCGCACCCCGAAGCCGAGCAGCGCGACCCACAGGAAGTTGGAATAGGCCTCGACCCGCTCGCCGCCGGGGAAGAGGACCAGCCCGTGGCCGTGGGCGAGGTTGCGCGCGTAGGTGTAGCTGATCGCCGCGTCGTCGACCACGAAGCCGCGAAAGCACCAGCAGTGGACCAGCATCGCCGCGCCGGCGATCACCAGGAGCGCGGTCCGAACGCGCGCCGCGCTGAAGTGGCCGGGCTCTTGTGAAGTCGCGGTTCCGGTCATTCATCGCCGGCGAGCCGGCCGCGAGACTTTGCCACAACTCCGGCTCACCGTCACGAACCGGGGCGGCGCGATGGTGCTATCCTTTCGGGCATGGAGGTCCGCGAAGCCGAACGGGTGGTGGTGGTCTCGCGGCCCGGCGTGCGTTATTGCCTCGACGCGCCGTTTGATCCGCCGAATCCGGTGTACGAGATGGTCGAGGCGACGCTGCGCGGGCTCGGCTACGACGCGGGGCGCGCCGGGACGCCGGAGTGGAATCCGCTCGGCGCGCTAATCACACCGGGCGACCGCGTGCTCATCAAGCCGAACTTCGTCACCTCGAAGAACTTCGAAGAGCACCTGCGCGGCGAGAAGCTGGCCTGCTCGTCGACCCACGGCTCGGTGCTGCGGCCGATCCTCGACTACGCGCTCCGCGCCTGCGGCCCGTCGGGAAAGATCACCATCGTCGATACGCCGGTCGAGGGCTGCAACCTCGCCGAGGTGGCCGACGGGCTCGGGGTGCGCGCGCTCCTCGACTGGTATCGGGCGCGCGGGCAGCGCATCGACTTCATCGATCTGCGCCACTTCCGGGTGGTGCCGCACCTGGCGCTCGACGACGTCAAGCGGCTTGGGCGCTCGTTCAACCTCGGCGTGCTGCTGCGCGAGCGGCTGCCCGGCGATCCGCTCGGCTACACCGTGGTCGAGCTCGGCGAGCGTTCGTGGTTCGACGAGGTGAAGCGGCGCGGGCCGCTCTTCTGTTTTCACCGCTCGCACAAACACACGCCGGTTCAGCACCACTCGCAAGGGCGGCAGGAGTATTCGATTCCGCGCACGGTGCTCGACGCCGACGTGGTGATCAACCTCCCCAAGCTCAAGACCCACAAGAAGTCGGGGGTGACGCTCGCGCTCAAGTCGTGCATCGGGCTCACCAATGAGAAGTATTGGCTGCCCCACTACACCGAGGGCAGCGCCTCCGAAGACGGCGACGAGTTTCCGTTTCGCCCGCCGCTCGCGGTGCGGATGGAGAACCAGCTCCAGCGCTTTCCGCTGCCGGTCCCCTTCGACGGGCATTCCCTCATCGCGCGCGCGCCGAAGATCAAAGATGGACGGTCGCAAAACGGCTTTCTCCACGGGTTCATCATGGAGGGGAGCTGGGATGGCAACGACACCATCTGGCGCACCGTGCTCGATCTGAATCGAATTCTTTTTTACGCCGACCGGGACGGGCGAATCTGCGAAAAGCCGCAGCGGCGCTATCTCGCGATCGTCGACGGGATCGTCGCCGGCGAGGGCGAAGGGCCGCTCGCCTCGACGCCGCGGCCCGCCGGGCTGCTCATCGCCGGCACCGATCCGGTGCTGGTCGACGTCGCCGCGGTGCGCGCGATGGGATACTCGGAAATGAACGTCAAAATGATTCATCGGGCGCTCGAATCGGGCGGAAATCCGCTCTTGCCGTCGAGCGATCTCGATCTGTTGCGGGTGGTCGTCGACGGGCCGCGGCCCGAGGGCACCTTCGTGCCGCCGAAGACCTGGAAGAGCCTTACTTCGGCGCCGCGGCCTTTGTAGGCTCGATCCGCTGCCATAATTTCCAGCGCCCGCGCTGGTCGACCAGCCGCACCCGGCCGGCCTGAGCGAGCGGCGCGAACAGCTCGTGATCGCCCGTTTCGTTGTGGGTGAGAAAGTAGTCCCAGGCGCGGCCTTCGCGATCGATGTTGAGCCATTCGGGATGGCTGGCCGGCGGCGCCGGTTTGTACCGGCGATAAACCAGCGGAAAGCCGTAATCGAAGTTATAGGCGTCATATCCGCCGCGGCGAATCTGGGTATAAGCGGCCCATTCATTGTAACAATTCACGTTCACCTGCGGATCGTCGAGCGGCGGAAAGACCAGCGTGAGCGTGCTCGCGTGCAGCGGGATCTCTTGCACGATCTGGTCGAAGCCGGCGACGTGACGATTGAAGCGGACCACCATTCGCGCGAGCGATCCGGCGTAGAACAGGCCGGCGGCGACCACCGGGAAGAGGAGCCACCGCCGCCAGCCGAGGATCGGACCGCGCAAGAGAAGAACGCCGAGCAGCGCCGCCATCGGGACGAAGCGGCCATTGATCATGTACCAGTTGAACGGGCGCAGCATCGAGCGGGGCAAGAGGAGCGCGGCGGCGAGCGTCGCCAAAAAGCAGGCTTCGATCCCGAGCTCGCACAGTGACCACGGTGGACGCTCGGGATCGCGCGACCGCGCGGCGGTGAGCGCGAGCAGGAGCCAGGCGGCGCCGAGCACGAGCACCACCCACTCGTCGCGGCTGCTCGAGAGAACATTGAGCAGGCGCTCGGGCGCGTGGGTGAGCGTCTCGGAGAGCGAATCCCAGTTGAACCGCGGCGCGCCGGAAAGATCTGCAAAGCCGAGCGCGCTGCGCCGGAGAAAGGCCCAAAGCCCGACCGCGGTGCAGGCGAGGACCGGAAGGCCGCGCGCGAGGAGCTTTCGGATTTTAAACGGCTCGGGCTGGGTGAAGACCAAAAGCCCGGCGCAGACCAGAAACAGCATGTAGTCGAGCAGGTGAAAGAAATAGATCGAGGAGCCGAGCAGCACCAGCCAGAGCGCCGAGCCCAAGCCGGGACGTTCGGCGTGACGATCGGCGAGCACCAACCCAAAGAGCACCATCGCCATTCCGGCGACGAACGCGATGAATCCCTCGGCGAGATTGAAGCTCCATACCAGCGGAAAGGCGAATAGCGACAACAGCGGGCTGCGGCCGAAGCGGCGCGCGACGAGCAGCGCGCCCGTCGGCAGCGCGAGCGCATAGAGGGTGAGAAAGACCCGATTGGCGCCTTCGACGCCGAATACATAGGCCAGAAGATGGCACCCGTAATAATGGGCCCAATAGGGGAGCGCCGCGAGATTGAGGGTGTAGTACTTGGAAAAATCGAAGCGCGGATCGGCATATTCGTGCCAGACCGCGATCGCGGCGAGATGGTTCGGCAGATCGAGGAGCGGCAGGTAGCGGCCGATCCAGATCGGCGTCACAGTCGCTGCCGCGAGCACGAAGAAGGCGGCGGCGAGCAGCGGATCGGCGCGGAGCGCGCGCTTGCAGGCGGCGATCATGGCTCGGGCACGTGCGGGCTTTTCACCCGATAAAGACGAAAGTCGCCGTCGTGGCCGACGAGCGTGACCCGATCGCTCTCGCCGCGGCCGAGGATCGCGCCGTCAGAGATTTCGCCCTTGGTGAGCAGGTAGTCCCAGGCGCAGCCCTGGGTGTCGAAATCGAATTTTTCGGGATGTTTCCAGATCGGCGCGGGCAGCGCGCGATCCGGAATGCGCACCATCGGAAAACCGGTTTGCAGGCCCCAGGCGTCGAAGCCGCCCGACCAGAGCTGCGGATAGGCGTGAAACATCAAATAGGGCACCGCTTGGGTATCGACGTCGGGATCGGTGCCGTCGCCGTAGATGAGGGTGAGCGTGCTCTTGCCGCGCGGAATCTTTTCGCAGAGCCGCCGCACCGCCTGAGCGCGCTCATTGAAAGCGCGCCAGTGGTGGGTGAGGCTGAGCGGATAGAGGAGCGCGATCGCGATCACCGGCAAGAGAATGAGCCGCCGCCGCTCCGTCAGCGCGCCGCGCGGCAAAAGCGCGAAGAAGAGCGCCGCCACCGCGACGAAGCGCTGCCCGATATTCCACAGATCGACCGGCCGATAAAGGTGCACCGGCAAGAGCAGCGCGGCGAGCGCGCCGAGCGCAGCGATGAGCTCGAGGCGGTAGGCAAAGCCGGCGGGCGCCGGTTCGCGCTCGTCGTCCTCGGCCGTGAGCACCAGCGCCAACCAGCACAGCCCAAGCAGGAGCACCACCCAGCTCGCGCCGCCCGAGCTCGGCCAGCCGGCGACGAGCGAGGTCGGCACCTGCCGGATCGCGTCGAGCAGCGGAATGAATTTTGCCGAAAAGTGAAGCGGCCCCGACTGCACCGCGGTCGCGCCGCGGGCCGCCGCTGAAAAGCCCCATGCCGCCACCGCCACCGACGGGAGCATCAGACCCGCGGCCAGTGCGATCCGGCGCGGGCGAAAGCCGTGACACCCGAGCAGCACCGCCGCCGCCACGCCGAAAAAAAGCCAGGGCAGGACGTGTGAGAAATAGAGCGCGAGGGTCATCAGGCCGAGCGCGACCGCGCGCCCCCGCGACGGCGCCTGAAGAAAACGATCGAGCGCCCACAGCGCGAACGGCAACACCGCCAATCCGATACAAAAGGTGACGAATCCGAATTGAAAGCTCGCGTTGAATACCAGCGGAAATGCAAACAGCGCGAGCCAGTGGCTGCGCCCCATCTGCCGCGCGAGCAGCGCCGCACCGACGGGCAGCGCGAGCGCGTAGAGCGACAGCACCAGCTTGTTCGCGATCTCGATCGGCGCCACGTGCGCCAAGAGGCTCATGGGCAGCAGATACCCCCAATAAGGAAGCGGCAGCCGATTCAGCCGATAAAAATGCGAATACCCCCACGCCGGATCGCCGAAGCGGTGCCAGATCGCGACCGCCGCCAGGTGATTCGGCAGATCCAAAAGCGGCAACAGGCGCGGCGCCCAGATCGGCGCCAGCGACGCGGCCCACAAGAGCGCGAAGGCAAAGACGAGCAGCGGATCGCGCGCGACCAGGGCCCGGACGCGCGCGGCGCGAAAGTGCATCGGCGAAATCTAACACTCCGATCGCCAAACCTCCCGTCGTCGCGTCAGCCTCCGCCGGCGACGAGCGTCGCAGGGCCGAACCTTGACAGGACGGCGCGCCGTCGGCCATATGTCCGTCGTGACCGGCAAGGTCGATCGCTGGCTATGGGCGGCGCTGGCGCTCGGCATCGCCGCGGCGCTGGTTCCGATTTGGGTGCCGCGCTTTTTGCCGCTGCTCGATTTTCCCAACCACCTCGCCGAAATCGCGATCTGGAATCGCTATCACGACGCGGCGTGGGGCTATCAGCGCTATTACGCGCTCGGCTTCGCGCCGGTGCCCTACTGGTTCTATTACGCCTCGGTGCACGTGATTTCGTTCGTCGCGCCGCTCGAGGTCGCCAATAAAATATTCCTCTCGCTCTACGCCGCGGCGGTGCCGCTCTCGGTCTTGGCGGCGGCGGTGCGCTTCGGCCGCAGCCCGTGGCTCTCGATTCTCTCCCTGCCCTTCATCTTCAATTACAGCTTCGCCTTCGGCTTTCTAACCTGCGCCGCCGGCATGCCGCTCTTCTTCTTCGGGCTGGTGCTGGTCGATCGGCTGCTCGAGCGCGTCACCCTCGGACGCGCGCTCGCGGTCTTCGCGATCACCTTCACCATCTACTTCACCCACGTCTTCGCCTGGCTCACCTTCGGTCTGTGCGCCGCCGCGCTGGTGCTCCTGAACGCGGGCGCGATCGTGAACGCGCTCACCGCGGCGCTGGCGATGTTGCCGTCGCTGCTGTTTGCCGCCTGGAACTTCCGCTTCGCCTCCAAGCACGGCCTCATCGCCGCCCACGCGCCGCATTGGGTGACGCGCGAACAGACACTTGATCTATTGATTCGCGATCTGCCGCAGCGCCTGATTTTGCGTTGGCCCGGCCACGCCGCCTTCTGGGTCCTGGTGCTCCTGCTCGTCACCTGGCTCGTGGTCTA
>JANWLJ010000273.1 GCA_025450955.1 Polyangium sp. (in: bacteria)
GACGAGGAGGACGCGCGCAACTACGCCTGCAACTCGCTCGCGATCGACGGAACCATCCTCATGCCGTTTGGGCTCTCGACCGGGCTGCGCGGGCAGCTCCTCCGCCGCGGCTTTTCGATCGAGGAGCTCGACCTCTCCGAGCTGTTCGGCAAGGGCGGCGGCGGGCCGCGCTGACTTATCAACGAGCTGCGCGGCTTCGTCCTCACCGACGACGCGCCGAGCTACGCGAGCCGCCGCGAAGCGCTCCACGCGCTCGCCGAGACCTACCCCGAATCGATCGTCGACGCCCACCCCAAATCCGCCAGCTAACCGAACCTCAGCCTCGGCAATGAGGTATCTTAGGCGCTCACTTCGAGGAGATCTCATGCGCGCAAGAGGACTGGTGGTGGTGGCCGTGGTGGGAGTCGCGCTCGCGAGCGCGTCGTGCAAGCCGACGGTGGAGGGCGAGACCAAGACGTGGGAGCACAACACCCAGCGCGTTCAGCAGCTCTCGGCGCTCTATCCCGGCTTCAGCGCCGCGCTCAAGGAGCAGCAGAAGCACGCTGAAGACGCGCTCGCCGCCGCCAAGGCGCTCACCGACAAGGTGGCGATGGCGAAGAAGATGAGCGACGCGAACGATCTGCTTTCGAACGGGTTCGTCGGCGAGCTCGGCCAGCTCGACAGCAACATCCAGCGCGTGCGTGACGAGATCGTCAAGGCGACCTCCGGGGCGCAGGATCCGAATGATCAGGCGGCCGCCAAGACCGCCTCCGACGACGCGCAGCGGGTGCTCACCGCCGTCGACGCCACGCTCAAGACCGGCGCCGCCGACGCGGCCTCGGCGGCCGCGATCGTGGGCAAGGCGGCCAAAGATCTCTCGTCGGCGAACGCCAATCTTCAGAGGGTGGTCGCGAGCGAGCGCCAGCATCAGGCGCAGGCGAAGAAGCTCGCCGCCGGCGACGGTGCCGCAGGCGCGGGAGCCGCCGGCGCCGGTGCCGCCGCCGTCCCGGGCGCGCCGGTCGCCGCCGCCACCTGGAAATGCCCCTACTGCGGGCACGTCAACGCCGCCGACGTCCTCAAGTGCCCGAACTGCGGCGCCGCCCGCCCCGAGCCGAAATCCGCTCCGCACGCCGCGCAAAAGAAATAGCCTCCGCAAGCGAGGCGCCCGCCGGCCTCGGCCCGCTGACGCGTGCTAATCTCTCGCCGAGGAGACGTGCATGGCCGGTGACAGCGACGATCTCGACCAGGGATTGCAGTTCGTCCACACGATGGGGATGCAGACCAAGGCCGAGGCCCACGACAACGCCGCGACGATCTACGCGCTCATCGAAGAGCTGCTCGCGCGCGGGCTGGTAGACCTCCGCAGCCTCGAGGAGCGGCGCGAGCGGACCCGGGCGCGCGAGGGCGAGCGCGCTCGGGCGATGGCCCACGTGACGATCGCCGACGACGTCGACAAATACGCGCTCGCCGACCTGCCCGTGATCGACTGCGCGGCCCGCCTGCCCTTGTGCAAAGCGCGCTGCTGCACCCTCGGCTTCTCCCTCTCGCGCCAAGATCTCGACGAGGGCATGGTGCGCTGGGACTATTCGAAGCCCTACCAGATCCGCCGCAAGCCCGACGGCTATTGCGTCCACAACGACCAATCCCGCGGCTGCCAGCTCTACGCCCAGCGCCCCGCCGTCTGCCGCACCTACGACTGCCGCGAAGACAAACGCATCTGGCAAGACTTCGAAAAACGAATCCCCGCGCCGGTAGCGCCAGACGAGAAATAAACCTAGCTCCGGCCTTTGGCGGCCCAGCAATCGACCCGTCGGGACGATACCTTCAGTCCATGTGGAGCCCGAGCGCCGTGACTGCTCGCCGAGATTAGGGGAGTCCTACGATTGAAAGGAAGTCGTCTCCATACGTCTTTGTGGCGGCTGCCCTGAGCAGCGCTGCCGGCTTCTTCGAGAGCACCGGGCCGAGTTCGTGGCTCCGCCCGCGAGCGAACGCCGCGTTGAATACGTCGGCGATGACATTCGGATCGTTCGACTGATCAGCGAGAGCCAGCAGGGCGACCCAGTCGGCAGGATCCGTGGCATTAACGATCAAAGATGAAGCGAAGCGCGCGTGTCGCAACGGATCTTGACGAAATTCCGTTCTCAGAGCATCGCGCCAATGATCAGAGATCGGCTGCCCTGAGAGCAGCGCCGCCAGCGCGGAGTGGCCGTCCAGGTGTTTGGTGATGTACTGCGCAGCAACGCGATCGCCCCAACCCGAGGGCAGTCGGGTCTTCGCGAAGAACGTGGCTGCGATCGCCTGATCCTCGTTTCCTCCGTCGCTCAACAGCGTCCACATCGCGTCCTGGATCCGCTTTCGCGCCACATCGTCCTTAGCCTGCTCCAATGCCTCGATGTATGGCGCAGCGGGGAAAAGGTCGTAATCCCGACTCTGAATACCTTGGGCCCTCAAGACCCCCCAGGCTTCCGTGACAGTCATTCCAGTCATCCTCAAAAGGTTCTTTTCGGTGTCGTCTGGCTGAACTTGGTTGGGCCAACAACGACTTCGCCCATCTGCCCCGCCGTGATTCCGAAACACTGGTTCGGATCTTCGACGATTTGAAACTGGTCGAATGCCAAGCCGTCGATGGCCGTCGGTCGTTTGATCTGCAGATCGATGGCGAGCGAGGCTTTGAGAGCATCCGGAAGGGCGACGATCACGCCGCCGGCTTGGTAGGCAGGACTTTCGTCGACCGCTAGGGAGTGGGCAACGTCGTTTGCTGGCATTCCGATCGTCATCTGGGCTCTCGAATCGTACATCCAATAGGCTGGGAGGCCGCCTTTTCCGCCAACGATGGCTACATCGCAGCCGCGCAAATTATCGATGGTTTGTCGGCCCCACATGGGGACGTAATCGCTGGCAAGCGCCTTCAGAAACGCGTCGTCATCGAGACGGATTGCCAGTTGTGCCATGTCGACAATGCCACCGCTCCTAGGGACACGAGTATCCGTCGCCGGCGCCGACTTGCAGGCCTCGGCAACTGCATTCTTGGGTATCGACCCGAACTTGGCGAAGTTCACAATCGGGAACGCTTTGAGAATCTCCATGGTCTTGAACTTGCCATCCTTCGATGCGTCGTTGCCCAGGAGCTTGTAGCTAGGCTGGCACTCCTTCATGACCGCCAGTGGATCGGAGGTAGCCGTCAGCTTCGTCTTTACCGCGAGGATGAAGCTCGTCTTGGTGGCCGCAGAGAGCTGGGGATCCATCAAGATTCGCCTCAGCCGATCTCCGCCGCGGCCATGGGAAAGCGCGTCGACGACTTGCGCCGGATTCTCTCCGGCTGCGACGAGCTTGTTCGCGACCTCGGCACCGATCATCTGGTTTACGCGCTGGACGCGCCAGTGGTGAAGCTCCGCGGGAGCCGTCAGCAGTTTTTGGAGATCCGGGTGCGGGAGTTTCTTGGCATCTCTGCGCTCATCCGGCGAGAGCTCATCTCGCCAGGTGGGCCGCTTGACTGCGTCGAGAACGCTCTCGTAGATCTTCAGCTCGTCGTTGTTGAGTGCCATCGTCTGCAGATGAGACTTCTCATCCCAACTGAGCTTCGGCATTTCCAACCGACACGAGGAGCTCTGCAGCGCGAAAAACGCACGCGCGAATTCGAGCCCCACCTGGCGCAAGGCGTCTTTTTGTGCTCCGTCCGACAGCGCCAGAGCGTGGACCTTTAAATCCGGCGGTAGCGTGTCGCAGAAGATTCGGTAGGGATCCGGAGCTGGTGCGGCCGGAGTACTCGCGGACGCACTGGCTACCGGTGCACTGGTACTTGGGGACGCCGCGACGGCGGGTGTCGCAGCCGGCGCGCTCGCGGCCGAGCCCGGCGTGGTCGTTGCGGCAGAACCTGGCGCGGTCGTCGACTTGCGTGGTGACGCCGCTCCAGCGTGTGACGGTGCCGAAGGCGGCGTTGCTGGCGAGGGAGCAGGCGAAGGCGCCGGTGCCACTGATGCAGGGCGGGACGATCCGCTCGATGCGGGAGCAGCTGCCGGCGCGGGCGCGTGGCTCGGAGGCGGCGGCGCCGCCGGAGCATGCGCCGGTGCTGCGGGCGGCGGTGGCACGGCGGCCGCGGGCTTGGGCGCCGGCTGCGCCGTCAGATCTTTGAACATCTCCGGATCGAACGCCTCGAGCACGCCCCCGACCCACGCGATGTCGAACAGCGGGTTCCAGTCCGCGCCCTCGACCGGGCGCATCGCCACCGCGGGGTCGACGTGCTCTTCGGGCTTGGTGCCGGCGGGGTTGACGTCGCCGAAGGTGAAGACCAGCGCGTTCGAGCCGACCCGGTGGCGGAGCTCGCGCACCGCTTCGAGAACGCCATCCTGATCGAGACGCGGCTCCTTCTGGCGGAGCTGGTGGATGGTCTGCGCGTAGGCGAGGCCGAGCTCGCTCACCGCGTGATTGTAGCCGAAGCGAATCTGGCGCTCGCGGGTGAGCCACGCCTGAAACCACTCTTGCGGCGTCTTGCCCGGCATCCCGTGCGCGATCTTTTCGGCGTCGCGCTTGCGCGTCTCGAGGATCTCCTTCTGATTGGCGGCGCGATCCTTGTGCTCTTCGACGCCGAAGGCGATCAGGCCGAGGTCCACCTGGTCGTTGTGGCGCGCCTTTGCGAAGTGAGCCTGCGCCTCGGCCCAGTGGAGCATCGCCACCGGCTCGTGCTGAGGCGTGCTGGGCGCGCTGGTCTGGCCGGCCGGCTGAGGCGGGGCGCCCGAGTGATCGGCACCTGCGGGGGCGGCGGGCGCGCCGGGCGCGGCCGAGCCGGGGCGATGCGAGCTTTGCGGCGCGGGAGCTGCCTTCGCCGACGGTGACGGCTTGGGCGAAGGCGCCGCCGCAGCCGCGTTCGGCACGGCCGGCGCGGCCGCCTTGTGCTCTGGGTGCGCCGGCGGCAGTGGCGCGCCGGGGCCTTTGCCGAAGGTCTTGAGCGCCTGATCGATCTGCGCCGCACCGGAGAGGCCGGCGGTGAACGCCTGCACCAGCTTGAGCCACATCTCCGGCGCCGGCACCGTGCCCGCGTCGATCTTGGCCAGTCGCCCGTGCACGTCGGCTTGCGGGCCGAGCCGCTCCAGCGCCGCGCGGGTCGCCTTGGGCGCGTCGAGGCCGGCGGCGATCGGCGCCAGCCTGGCGTTGACGAAGCCGGTCTTCTGCGCCTCGGGCATCTTGTCCGCTTCGGCCGCGAGATAGGTGCCGGCCGGATTGCCCTGGTAGCTCGCCTTGAAGCGGTCGAGGTTCTCGAGCGCGTGGATCGCCTCGTCGGAGAGCGAATAGCCGGGCTGAAAGCCGGCTGAAATATGGATCATGAGCCCCGAGGCGGAGCCGCCGGAGAACAAGAGCTCGGTGACCTCGGCCGGCGACGGCAGATGCTCCTCCGGCCGCGCCAATTTGATCATGTCCTTGTAGACGTTGAGGACGTTGTCCCAGGAGCGCCGCTCGAAGTCGAAGTAGGCGCGCATCACCATCTTCGTTTCGAAGTCGGCGAGCTTCATGCCCTTGAGCTTGAGCTTGGTCCAGTTGGAGAACGCCACCCGCGCCTGCTCGGGCGTCGGCAGCGGGAACTCCTCGACCTCCGGCATCGAATGCATCGCGCGCTTCTCGATGGCGACCGACGCCTTGTCCTTCGCTTCGATCTTCGCGTGATAGGCCTCGTCGCGCTTTTTGGCTTCGTCGGCCTGGTGCTTCTCCGCCGCTTTGCCCTCGTCGATCCGCTTTTGCACCGAGGGATCGACGGGCGCGGCGCCGTGGGCGCCCTTGCCACCGTGCGCGTCGGCCGCGGCTTTGCCGCCTGGTGCTTTGGCGTCGGCGCCGGGCGCTGCGCCGGGAGCGGCGGGTGGCCCGCCCGGGGCCTTGCCGCCGGGAGCAGGCGCCGCCGCCGGTGCGGCCGGACCCGCCTTGGCGCCAGGCGCGCCGCCGAGCGCGGCGCCGCCGCCGAGCTGCGTGAGCCGCTGGTGCAGCGACTGATCTTGCGAGGTGATTCCCGACGGGCCGGCCGCCACCGCGGGGCCAGGCATCGTCGAAGGAGACTTGCGCGGCGACGGCGACTCCGGGCCCTTGTCGGCGAGCGGCTGTCCGCTGGTCTTGCCTTTTTGCTGGGAC
>JANWLJ010000274.1 GCA_025450955.1 Polyangium sp. (in: bacteria)
CGCGTGGTGCACCTGCGCCTTGCCGAGCGGAGTCCGCGCGCCGCGCGCCTGTTTTTCGAGCACCTCGAGCAGCCGCGGCCACAGCCGATCGCGCCGGAGGATGCGATCGAGCGCGCGAAAAGCCGGCGCGTAGGTCGGGCTCTGATCGAGCGCGACCTCGAACGAGGCGATCGCGTCGTCGCGGCGCCCGAGCTTGCGCTCGTAGATCCGGCCGATCCGATAGTAGGTGGCGGCGCGCTCGTCGGCGGTCTCGCACTGATCGAGCTGCCGGCCGTAGCAGGAGATCACCTCGAGCCAGCGACCGCCGCGATAGTGCAGGCGCCCTACCGCGCGCAAGGACACCTCGTTCGCGGGCTGGCGCTCGAGCACCGCGCCGTGAGCGGCGAGCGCCCGCTCCTCGTGGCCGAGCCGCCCCTCGAGCACGCGCGCCATCCGGTGATAGGTGCCGATCAGATCGGCCTCGTCGTGAAGCAGGCCCGTGAGCTGCTCGAGCACCGCCACCAGCGGCTCCCACCTCTGCGCCGCCTCGAGCACGTGCGCGAGCAGCACGATCGGCCCGAGGTCGGGCGCGTCGATCCCGAGCGCCTCGCGCATCGCCGCCGCCGCCTTCTCGGCGTTCGGCACCCGGTCGCGCCACAGCCGCCCCGCCTCCTGCTTGAGCAGGCGCGTGAGCGCCGGATCGCGGGTCGCCTGCGCCTGCCGGTCATAGAGCGCGACCACGTCGCTCCACCGCTCTTCCCGACGGTAAAGTCGATCGAGCGCGTCGAACGCCGCGCGCTGACCGGGCGCCAGATCGAAGGAGCGCTCGTAGAGCCGCACCGACTCCGCCAGATCGCCGATGCGCCGCTCGACCAGCTCGGCGACCTCGTAGTAGCGCTCGGCGCGCCGCACCGGATCGGCGATCTTCTCCGCCTCGCGCAGATCCATCTCGGCCAGATCGCCGAACCGCTCGGTCGATCGATAAAGCGCGCCGAGCGCCTGCAAGGTCGGCAGAGGAGTCGGCACCGCCTCGAGGGCGGCGCGGTAGGCGGCGACCGCGTCGTCGACCCGGCCGAGGTTGCTCTCGTGCACCTCGCCGATGCGGAAATAGAGATCGGCGCGCTCTTCCGGATCGCGGGTGAGCGGCAGCTCGGCGAGATAGACCTCGACGAGCTCGCGCCAGCGGCCGGTCGACTCGAGCACCGCCGACAGCTTGCGCAGCGGCGCCACCTCGTCGGGGGTCGCCTGCGCGGCGCGACGAAACGCGGCCACCGCGCCCTCGGCGTCGGCGAGCCGCTCCCAATAGAGATCGCCGGCGCGCTCGCACAGCCTTCGCACCGTGCGCGGCTCGCCGACCAGCTCGGCCTCGGACATGAGGGTGCGGGCGAGCCCGACCCAGTCCTCCTGCTGCAGCGCCAGCGACTCTTGCGAGATCGCCGCCGGCAGGTTGGCCGGCTCGTCGATGAGCGCGATCTTGTAGGAGGCGCGCGCCGCCGACGGATTGTTGAGCGCGATCTCCTGGATGAGCCCGGCCGAGTGGCGCAGCATCGAGCGGTGCTCGACGTCGACGGTGGCGTCGGCCATCGCCGCGCACGCCTGGACCAGCCGGTCCCACTCCTTTTCGGCGTGATAGATCTGCCCGAGCGCCTCGAGCACGCCGGCGTGGGCGGGATCGATCTCGCGCGCCTCTTCGAGCGCCTGGCGCGCCGCGCCGCGATCGCCGCGCACCAATTCTTCGACGGTGGCGATCTCGAGCAGGAGCGCCACCCGCTCGCGCGGATCCCCGACCTGCGGCAGCTCCGAGCGCATGAGCGTGAGCGCGCGCGGCCACTGGCGGGCGCCGATCGCCTCGCGGCGGCTGAGCATCGCGATCCAGCGATCGCGGGCCAGCTCGGCGGCCGCTTGCAACGACGCCGCGGCCTGCGGCGCGTCGCCGAGCACCGACGAGGCGAGCGCCGCGATCGCGCCATGCAGGAGCGCCGCGCGGGTCGGATCGCGCGGACGCCAGGCCTCGGCCTCGCGCTCGAGCGCCGCCACTTCATTGCGCCAGAGATCGACCCCGGTCGGAGTCCGGCGCGGCTCGGCGCGGGGCTCGGACTTCGCGGCGTCGGGCGTCGACGACTGGCGGGCGCGCCCCGAATGTCCCGGCGGCGGCGGAGGCGGCGGCGCGGTGGTGCGCCTCGGGCGCGGCGGCGGCGGCGGCACCCGCTGAAGCCCCGGCGCGGGCGACGGGCTCATCGCAGGCGGCGGCGGCGCGGCGCGCAAGGGCATCGCGGTCTGCGCCGTGTCGGGCTCGATCTCGAACGCAGGCTCCTCGGGTGGCAGCCGGGGCGGCTTGCCCGGATCAGGCATTTTCTCGGGCATCCTCCTCGGCCCAGCTCCTCGGAGGCACCCCGCCTCGGCTGGCCGTGCCGACATCATACTCGATCGAACGCGGCAGGTCACCGTCGGCACCCGCCTTATCCGGGGCCCGCCCGAGGTGGCGCGGGCCGCGCGCGCGGTGTACCCTCCCGGCGCCGATGCGCCTCAGACGCGGCCCCCATCCCCTTCTCTTCTTCGTGCTCATTCTTCCCTACGGCGCGTCCTTCGGGTACGTGTCGGTCGCGCTGCCCTATATCGCGCGGCAGCACGGGATCGAGGTCTCGGCGATCGGCGCGGTGATCGCCGCCGCATTCATCCCGCACGCGATCAAGTTTCTCTGGGCGCCGGTGGTCGACACCACGCTCGACCGTCGCCGCTGGTATGTGATCGCGCTCGCGCTGGTGGCGCTCGGGACACTCGCGACCGCGGCGATGCCGATCCATCGGAACACGCTCGGCGCACTCGAAGCGGTGGTGGTGATCTCGCAGATCGGCCTCACCCTGCTCGGCATGTCGTGCGAGAGCTTCCTCGGCCACGCGGTCCCCGACGAGGAGAAGGGCACCGCCGCGGGCTGGTATCAGGCGGGAAACTTCGTCGGCCTCGGGGTCGGCGGCGGCGCGGCGCTCTGGCTGTCGCAGCACCTGCCCGCCGGCTGGATGGTGGGCGCGATCGTCGCCACCGTCATGCTGGTCTGCGCCTTCGCGCTTCTCGGCATGCCCGAGCCGACTGCGCATGAGCCCAAGGAGTCTCCCCACCTCGTCCAAGCGATGCGCGCGCTCGGACGCGATCTATGGAAGCTGGCCAGCTCGCGGCGCGGCCTGACCGGGCTCATCATCTGCCTCTCGCCGGTCGGCGCCGGCGCGGTCAGCAACTACTTCGCTGCGCTCGCCGACGGCTGGCACGCCTCGGCCGGCACCGTCGAGCTGGTCACCGGCGTCCTCGGCGGCGTGGTCTCCGGAGTCGGCTGCATGGCCGGCGGTTGGCTCGCCGATCGAATGAGCCGCCGCCTCTCGTACGGGCTGGCTGGCGCGTTTACCGCCGCGACCGCGCTGGCGATGGCGCTCTCGCCGCGCGCCGCCTGGTCCTACGTGGTCTTCTCGCTCGTCTATCAGTTCTTCAACGGCGTCGCGTTCGCCGCCTTCTCCGGCTTCGTGCTCGAGACCATCGGACGCGGCGCGGTGGCGACCAAGTACAACATCTTCGCGTCGCTGGTGAACCTGGCGATCACCTACGCGACCCGGCTCGACGGCGCCGCCCACCATCGCTGGGGCGCGACCGGCCTGCTCTACACCGACGCGGCGATCACCGTGGCCGGGATTGTGGTGCTGCTGGTGATGGTGGTGCTCGTGCGCCCGGAACCGGCGGAGAAGCCGGCGAGCGCTTCAGCGGGTTGAAGCGTTACTTCAGATGCGGCGGCGGCGACGGGAGACCAGCGCGCCGAGCCCGAAGAGCACGAACAGGAGCGCGGCCGCGCTGCTTCCAGCCGAGCCGCCCATCGAGCAGCCCGAGCTCATGATGCGCCCGCCGGTGCCATTGCCACTGCCGCTGCCGTTGCCGGTGTCGCCGCCGCCCGAGCCCACGCCGCCCGTGCCGGCGTCGTCGGTGTTGCCGTTATTGTTGTTGTTCACGCCGCCGTCGGTCGAGCCGACCCCGGTCGGGCCGCTCGAGGCCATATCGACGGACCCGAGGTTCCCCGGTCCGGTGCCGCCGTCGGTGCTGGTGTTGCCGTTGCCGTTGCCATTTCCGTTGCCGGTGTTGGGATCGAACTTGGCGATGTAGGGATCGACGAACGGCACCGCGACGGTGTCGACGCGCGTGTCGGTCGAGCTCGGGTCGCCGTTGCAGCCCTGCGGTCCGAACGAGGTGATGCCCGCGATCACCTCCTTGCCCGAGAGCGTGAGGAACGCCGGGCCGCCCGAGTCGCCTTCGCAGGTGCCCTTCTGCCCGGTGCCGAACTCGATGAAGTTCGAGTCGTAGTCGATGAGCGGCGTCGAGGTCTGGCGCTTGGTGCCCGCCGACGTGCCCTGCTGATCGCTTCCCGAGTCGATCCCGTAGCCGACCAGCCGCAGCGCCTGTCCATCATCGGACTGGGTGAGCGCGGTGCGGTTCATCGCCAGCGGCGTGACGGTGGTCGGCTGCGCGAGGATCGCCACCGCCACGTCCTGCCCGCCTTGGAGCTGGTTGGGATCGAAGTTCATGTTGTAGTGGGTCTCCGAAACCTTGATCCACTTCGACGCGTCCTGGCCTTCGGATCCGTTGACGTCGCTGCCGAAGAAGACGTCGAACGACTGCACCTGCCCGACGGTGTCGGGATCGACGCAGTGAGCGGCGGTCATCACCACGTGCGGCGAGACGATCTCGGCGCTGCACAGCGAGTAGCCGCCTTGCACCGTCGCCTGCAAGAGCACGACGCCCGGATCGCCGGTGTCGTTGGTGCCGCCGATGATCGGGCTCGACTGCGAGTGGATGAAGCTCGGCTGCGGCGCGCACGCCGCAAAGAAGAGGATCGAAACCACGCCGGCGATTTTCATGTGCGCCGCCTCGTGCAACCGCGACGCCGACGTGACCCGCGACACGCGTACATGTCGTGGCAGGTATGAGCGGCTCCTAACTCGACGGAAATTCAGCGTGAGCGAGGCTGGACGATCGTGTGCAACCTCGGAGAGCGGGTCGTGGAGACTCGACTCTCCGTGGCGGGATGGGGATCGGCGCGTGGCCGGGCGACACGCAAACGATCGGCGGCAGCGGGGGCGCCGGCACCGCAGCGATCGCGCGCTACGAGCAGTCGCCGGTGCGCTTGCCGCTCACGTGCTCGGTCATGTCGTGCGGCTGGCCGTTCGGATCGGTGAGCTTCATCTGAATGGTCCCGTGATAGGTGTCGTGCGAAAAGATCATCTCGCCGGTGCCGCTGCCGGCGCCGTGCTGGCCTTTGCAGACCATCGACCAGCTCACTTTATTGCCGACCTCTTTGAGGTTGCTGATCTGGCAGTCCTTGTTTTTTTGGTTCTGCGCGATGAGCTCCTTCGGATCCTTGACGTCCTCGGGCATCAGGCACTTCGACGCGGTCTGCGGCGGCATCTTGAACGGCATCCCCGTCATCTCGACGGTGACCGTCACCTGCCACATGCCCGGCATCATCAATTTCTGACTCGCGTAGCCGATGACCGGAATGAGCAGCAGGGCTGCCAGGACAACCAGAAGCTTCTTCATCTTTCGATCCTCCGCTTGGGGGGAGTATCCTATCTTGCGATGACCTCTACGGGTGAATGGATCGCGGGGAAGTACGAGCTGCTCGCGCAGCTCGGTGAAGGCGGCATGGCCAATGTCTGGCGCGGCGTCACGCACGGCGCCGCCGGCTTTACCCGCAAGGTGGCGATCAAGCGCGTGTTGCCCAAGCTCGCCGTCGACAGCGGCTTCGCGGCGATGTTCGTCGAGGAGGCGCGGGTCGTCTCCGAGCTGCAGCACCCGAACATCGTTCAAGTGCACGACTTCGATCTCGACAAGAACGGCCGCTACTTCATCGTCATGGAGTGGGTCGAAGGCGTCGATCTCGACGCGTGGGTGCGATCGTTCGGCGAAAACCCGACGCCGTGGCCGCTGGTCGCCGCGATCGGGATCGAGGTCTTGCGCGCGCTCGGCGCCGCGCACGAGCGGCGCGACGAGACCGGCCGGCCGGCGCCGGTGATCCACCGCGACGTCACGCCGGCCAACATCCTGCTCGGAAATTCCGGAATCGTGAAGCTGGCCGACTTCGGGCTGGCGCGCGCGATGGACCGGGCGAGCATGACCGCGCCCGGGATGGTCAAGGGCAAGCTCTCGTATCTCGCGCCCGAGCTCCTCGAAGGGCAGCCCGCCGGACCGCGCAGCGATCTCTACGGGCTCGGGATCGTCCTTTGGGAGTGCTTGACCAGCAAGCGCCTGTTCGCCGGCGGTGGGCCGGGCCAGGTGGTGATGCGGGTGCGCGAGGGCAAGGTGCCGTCCCTGCGTGACGCGCGAGCCGATCTGCCGCCGTCGCTGGTCGAGGTGGTCCACTGCGCGCTCGCCCGCAATCCGCAAGATCGCTTCGAGGCCGCCGCCGAGATGCAGCGCGCGCTCTCGGCGATCCTGCGCACCCATCCCGAGCCCACCGACGCCCGTCCGCTCGGCGCGAGCGTGCGCGAGGCGCAGGAGCGGCTCCGAGCGTAGCGCGTGCGTCCTCTCGTCTTTTTTCCCGCGCTCCTCCTCGCGCTCGCGGCCTCGCCTCCTCCGGCGCGCGCCGAGCCGGTGGTGCTCAAGCTCGCCTCGGCGGTTCCCGAAGGCACCGCGTGGGCCCGCGAGGGCAAGGCGTTCGCCCGCGACGTCGAGCTCACCACCCACGGCAACGTGCGGATCAAGTGGTACCTGGGCGGCATCGCCGGCGACGAGATCGAGGTCGGCGATCGCATCCGCCGCGGCCAGCTCGACGGCGCGGCCTCGGGCGGGATGTTGTGCGGGCAGATGGCGCCGTCGATGCGCATCACCCGCGTGGCCGGGCTGTTCCAAAAACGCGAGGAGCTCACCTACGTCCTTGGCCGGATGAAGCCGCTCCTCGACGGAGAGTTCCGCCAGCGCGGCTTCGACAACCTGTGGGAGGTGCCGCTCGGGCCGGGCGAGCTGTTCACCCGCGATCCGGTGCGCACCGTCGAGGATCTGCGCCGGATTCGCGTGTGGACCTGGAACCTCGACGAGGTGCTCAATATGCAGATCGACGCCGCCGGGGTGCACGCGGTGGCGCTGCCGCTCAGCGAGGCGGCGCGCGCC
>JANWLJ010000275.1 GCA_025450955.1 Polyangium sp. (in: bacteria)
CGACGCTCGCCGAGGCGCACATCGCCAAGAGCCGCTCCAAGCTGGCGGTCTTGCGCGCGCAGCTCGATCGGGTGAGCCTGAAGATCGACGGCTCTTTGCAGGAGCTGGTCAACAAGTCGAACATCGGCGGGCCGACGGTGTTCAACTGCACCGCGCTCGGGATGACCTTTCAAAGTGATCCGCAGACCTGCACGTCGGTGGGCGGAGTCTCGACGGCGGCGAACGCGTCGGTGCAGTCGCCGCAGAGCGGGTTCGGCACCTTCAACGTGACCGCTAATTTGAACGTGCCGGTGTTCTCCGGCTTTCGGGTCTCGGCGAACGTCAAGCGGGCGCAGCGCCTCGACGACGCCGCCCAAGTGGGCATCCGCCAGTCGCGCAAGGACATCGCGCTCTCGGTCGCGCGCGCCTATTGGGCGGTGCGGCGGCTCGGGCTCCTGCTCGACGTCGAGCGCGGATCGCTCGAGCGGCTCAAGGAGGCCGAGGCGGTCACCGACGGGCGGGTCAAGGCGGGCCTGGCGCCGCCCATCGATCGCAACCGCGCCACCTTGCAGCGGCTGCAGACCGCGGCCTCGATCGCCGATCTCGACGGGCAGCTCAAAGAGTCGAGCGTGCAGCTCGCGGTGGCGCTCGGCGTCTCCGACGATCTGGTGCTCACCGATTCGCCGACTGTGCCGACCACGCCGCCGCCGTCGGTGGAGGAGCTGCTCGCGAGCGCGCGCAGCGATCGGCCGGAGCTGGCGAGCGCGCGGCTCTCGGTCGAGGTGCAGAAGCAGGTGGTCAAGATGGCGATGTCGAATTACTACCCGCAGCTCAGCGCGTTCGGGCTGTTTCAGTTCACCAACAACGCGTTCAACCCGCTCACCGGCGCGCGCACGTTCACCGACGCGGCCAATCCGTTCGCCGACATCGCCGGCAACCTCACCGTCGGGGCGACGCTGTCGATGAACTTCTTCGACACGCTCAACACCTACACCACCGCGCGCGATGCGCGTTACGAGCTGGCGCGGCTCATCGAGGAGAAGCGGCGCGCCGAGCGGCTGGTCGAAGGGGACGTGCGCACCGCCCGCGCCAAGGTGCTGCACCTTTATGAAAGGCGCGCGCCGCTCGTCGAGGCGCTGGCGGTGGCGCGTGACGATCTCAACATCTTGGAGGCGCGTTATAAAAATGGCGACGCGCTGGTGATCGAGTATCTCAATGGGCAGAACGATCTGCTCAACGCCGAGCAGGCGGTGGTCGACATCACCGCGCAGCTTCAGCTCGCCTGGATCGAGCTTCAGGCGAGCCTCGGCCGGGTGGTGGGAGAAAACGGATGACGACGACCCGACGACGACGCAGGCGATGGCCGTGGGTGCTGGCGATCCTCGGTATGATGGCGCTCGCCGCCGGCGCGGTGGCGCGCCGCTCGGGCGCCGGCCACAAAGATCTCGACTCGTCTTTGATGGTGACGGTCAAGCGCGGCGATCTCGACATCGAGGTGATCGAGACCGGCAAGGTGCAGCCGCGCGAGAAGGTGGAGATCAAGTCGAAGGTCGCCGGCCAGGTCGAGCGGGTGTACGTCGACGAGGGACAGAAGGTGAAAAAGGGCCAGCTCCTTTTGCGGCTCGATCCCACCGACTACAAGCGCGACACCGCGCGCACCGAGGCCGATCTGGAGCAGGCGAAGATCGCGCTCGAGTACTCCAAGCTCCAGCTCGATCGGCGCAAGCGCGGGCTCGCCGATCGCGGCGTCGCCCAGGCCGACGTCGACTTCGCGGAGAACGACGTCGAGGCCAAGAAGGTGGCGGTGGATCGCGCCCAGGTCGAGCTCGACGCCGCGCGCGATCGGCTGAGCTACACCGAGATCTATTCGCCGCTCAGTGGGACGATCATCGAGAAGGGGATTCAGCCGGGCGAGGTGGTGACGCCGGGCGTGCAGGCCACCTTCGAGGGCAAGGCGCTGCTGTCGGTCGCGGACATGTCGACCTTGATCGTGCAGGTCGACCTGAACCAGATCGATGTCGCCAAGGTCAAGCTCGGGCAGTCGGTGACGCTCACCCTCGACGCGCTGCCGGGCAAGAAGTACCAGGCGACCATCACCCGGATCGCGCCGGCCTCGACCCAGCCGAAGGGCAAGGACGTCGACGTGTTTCCCGTCGAGGCGACCCTGGTCAAGACCGACGACGCGATCAAGCCGGGGATGACCGCCGACGTGCGCATCCACATCGAGACCAAGCCGAAGGTGCTGTCGCTTCCGATCGAGGCGGTGGTCAAAGAGCAGGGCAAGTCGTACGTCACCCGGGTCACCGCCGGCAAAGACGGCAAGCAAGAGAGCAAGAAGATCGAGGTCAAGACCGGCGCGCGCAACGATCGCGACGTCGAGATCGCGTCGGGGATCGCCGAAGGGGACAAGATCCTCATCAAGCCCGGGTCGGCCGCCGACAACGAAATGAAGATGTAATGGCCGGCAGCCTTCGCGACGGCCTGCGGCTCGTCTCGTCGGCCGACGCGCTCGGCTTCACCGACGGGATGGTCTTCGAGTACCTGCGCATCGCGCAGAAGGTGCTGCGCGCGCACAAGTTCCGATCGCTGCTCACCGTCCTCTCGATCACCATCGGCGCGTTTTCGATCGTGGTGATGTCGTCGCTCGCCGGCAGCGGGATGAAGACCCTGTCGAACGGGATCGAGGATCTCGGCGGCGCGCGGCTGATCCTGGTGGTGCCGAAGAAGCCCGAGCGCGCCGAGGACAAGCAGGCGAGCTACCACAAGGGACTCACCATCGAAGATCGCGACCTGCTCTTCTCGTCGGTGCCGCGGCTCGCCGGCCACACCATGTACACCACGCTCGATCGCAAGGACGCGGTCGGCGACAACGGCACCACCGCGCGCACCGACCTCGTCGCCTCCGACGCCGACATGATCGATCTCTTTCACATGCGGATGGCGCGCGGGCGCGGCTTCAGCGAAGACGAGAACCGGCGGCACGCCAAGGTGTGCGTGGTCGGCGACAAGCTGGCCAACAAGCTGTTCGACGGCGACGCGCTCGGCCACTGGCTCGACATCGACAGCGTGCGCTGCCGGGTGATCGGCCAGCTCGCCAATCAAGATCGCTGGGGCGTCGACATGGGGTTCGATTGGCTCGACGTCGCGGTCCTGCCGTTCGAGACCATCGCCGACGTCGATCCGGTGGCCAAGCCGGCGATGGCGTTCGTGCTCAAGACCGATCGCGAGCAGTCGAACGAGGTGGTCAAGCGGATCACCAACGCTCTCCTCTCCGATCGCCATCACGGCGTCGACGATTTTCAGCTCATCGACTTCGCGCGCTTCATGGACAAGTTCGACGCGATGTTCGGCACCATGCGCGCGATCGTCGGGTTCATCGCCGGGATCGCGCTGCTCGTCGGCGGCATCGGGGTGATGAACATGATGCTGGTGAGCGTCTCGGAGCGCGTGCGCGAGATCGGCATTCGCAAGGCGCTCGGCGCCAGCCCGCGCGACATCGCCGCGCAGTTTCTCTGGGAGGCGATCGTGCTCGCCGGCTCGGGCGGCGCGATCGGAGTCGCCGGCGGGAGCGGGGTCGCGCTGCTCGCCGGAATCGGCATCCACCACTTCAAGCCGATGTGGGTGACCGTGGTGGCGCGCAGCGCGGTGATCGCGGCGCTGGTGGTCTCGGTCGGCATCGGCATCCTGTTCGGCTTTTTTCCGGCGCGGCGCGCCGCCCGGCTGTCGGCGATCGAGGCGATGCGCCGATGAGGATCTCGGATCACGTCCGCTCGGTGCGGCACACCTTCGCGTCGAACAAGGCGCGGGCGGCGCTCACCCTGCTCGGGATCATGATCGGCGCCGGATCGATCGTGCTGCTCGCGGGCCTTCTGCGCGGCGGCGAAGAGGCGCTGCTTTCGACCTCGCAGCGGGCCAACGAAGCGGACCTGCTCAGCATCCACAACGACGAGCCGCCCGCGGACGAGCTGCAGAAGACCCGTCGCGAGCTCGAGCGCGGCGACGTCGACACGCTCGAGGCGACGCGCCTGCTCGGCGGGGTCCCGGTGGCGGGCGAGGCGAGCCGCGACGTCGACGTCGAGCGCCCGGTGCGCAAGCACGTGCGGATGATCGGCGGTACGCCCGCGTTCCAAGGGCTTTATCGCCTCACGCTCGAAAAGGGCCGCTTCCTCACCGACGAAGATCTGCTCAAGCGAAGGCGCGTGTGCGTGGTCGGCCACGCGATTTGGGAAGAGCTGCTCGCCTCGCGCCCGTCGCTCGACGGCGCCACCCTCGAGCTCGGCGGCGAGCTGTGGCAGGTGGTCGGCGTGCTCGCGGTCAAGCACACGCTCGGCGGCAGCGACGGTGGCTTTTGGACCTGGAACGGGCGGGTGCTGGTGCCGCAGACCACCTTCGACGCCACCTGGCAGCCCGATCACAAGCGCACCCGAATCTACGTGCGGCTGGCCGGCTCGGGTCCGCTCGCCGCGCGCATGAAGGCGGTCGAGAGCGTGGTCGACGGGACGCTTTTGCGCCGCCACCTCGGCGTGCACAACTTCAAGATCGAAGGCGACGACGGACAGGCCAATCAGGAGAAGCTGATCTTCACCATCATCAAGATGCTGCTGCTCGGCACCGGGCTGCTGTCGCTGTTCGTCGGTGGGATCAACATCATGAACATCATGCTGGTCACGGTCACCGAGCGAACCCGCGAGATCGGGGTGCGGCGCGCGATTGGCGCCACCCCGGGCGCGATCTTGACCCAGTTTCTCCTCGAGGCGGCGTTCATCGCGCTCACCGGCGGCATCATCGGGGTGGTCGGCGGGGTGGCGCTGTCCTGGCTCACCGCGGTCCTGCTCACCCACCTCGTCGGCGCGTGGAACCTGCACATCGAGGCGTGGTCGATCGCGCTCGGGCTCGGGCTCTCGATCGGAACCGGGATCGTCTTCGGGCTGTTTCCGGCGTGGCGCGCGGCGCGTCTCGATCCGGTCGAGGCGCTGCGCTACGAATAAGGATTACTGGCAGGTCTTGGCGTTGAGATCGCAGGAGCCGCAGCCGACCTGGGTGCAGGTGCTGTCGCTCTGACAGGGCACGAACGAGCAGAAGCCCGGGCTGCCGCCACTGCCGCCACCACCGCCACCACCGCCACCGCCACCCGGACCACCGCCACCGCCGCCGCCGCCACCCGGACCGCCGCCGCCGCCACCCCCGCCGTTCGGGCCGCCGCCGCCGCAGGACATGAACTGTCCGTCGGTGCCCGACTGGCAGAACGCGCCGTCGGGGCAGGTGGCCGACTCGCAGCAGTAGATCATCCCCAGCATCGAGGCGCCGCAGGTGTGGCTCTTGCGCGAGCAGGCGAGGCCGGGCTGGCAGTCGCACGCGGTGTCACACATCGCGCCCTCGGCGCCGAGGTCGGGGCCGCTCGGCGGCTGCGAAAGATCCGCGTGAGGGCCGCCGCCGTCGGTGTTGCCCGGTGTGTTCGGACTTCCCGGCGAGCCCGGGGAGCCGACTCCCACCGGGAGCCCTTCGGAGTTGCAACCTGCGATGAGCACCAGCAGGGCGAGACCGGCGAGCTGACGCATGGACAACCTCCTCGGGTGGCAGCCGATGCGGGCGGAGCATCGCTGAACCCGGGTCATCGGTCAAGCTCGCTCGCGCGCGCAACCCGCTTGGCGACGGGGAAATCCGGAGCGCTCTCCGATTTTCGAATGGTGCCTCGACCCCTTTCACCGCGGCGACCGCGACGCGCGATCGGATCGAGATCGCGGCCGCGCGCGGGTGTCGTCGCTGCGCCGACGGTTCGGCACGTCCGCTGCACTGCTCGGCTGCACGCTGGAGGTGACGGGTCATGATTCGCAGATCTTGGATGGTTGCGCTCTTCGCGGTGGGGGCGATGGTGACGACGCTGGGGTGTCAGGCCTCGATGCCGGATCCGGCCTCGGGCCAGGTGCTCGATCAGCTCGAGTTCGATCTGACGGTCAACGCCGATCGGGCGCGCTTCGTCGAGGACGGGCTCAAGTATCAGGGCTCGGTCGGGCCCTACGCGGTCTATCAGGTGACCAGCGCCAACCCGCGGCTGATCGGTCCGTACATCCACATCACCCAGAACGTCGGCTACGCGATGCTGTGCGGCGCGACCCACTACTTCGCGAGCGAGCGGCCGTCGTCGTCGGCGGTGTCGCGCCTGCGGCTCTTAGGCGGGCACAGCGGGCTTTTGACCTATGTGCAGACCGATCAAATGGCGGCGTCCGAGGGCGACTGCGTTCCGCCCAAAGACACCTTCGGCAATCCGATCCCCGACGGCGGCACGGTCGGCGACGACGGCGGCACCAGCGACGACGGCGGCGCGGTCACTCCGCCTTCGTTCGACTCTCCCGACGGCGGGACGCTGGGCGGCGCCAATCCGAACGGCGGCTCGAACACCTCGAGCGATCCGCAGATCCAGCGGCTCAACATCACCTTCGATCAGCCGCCGGCGGTCGGCTCGACGGTGCTGCTCAGGCGGGTCGCGCTCACCGGACAGCGCCAGCACAACGGCAGCCACATCATCCCGCAGATCTGCTGCTCGCACGGGCAGTGCTCGCTCGGGAGCGTGCAGTAACGTGAGGGTCCGGCGGCTCGCCTGCCTCTTGTGTCTCGTCGCCGGCTGCGGCGGCGGGGGGCTCGAGGCGCAGGGCACGGTGCAGACGGGCGGCGGCTCGCAGTCGCTCGTGTTCGCCGCGCTTGGGCAAAAGGGCGCGCCGCCGGACGTCGCCGCGATCAGCGCCGC
>JANWLJ010000276.1 GCA_025450955.1 Polyangium sp. (in: bacteria)
CCGTTGGCCGCCATCCGCCCGCTGATGGTGGCGGCCTCCATCAGCGCCGCCGGCACGTCGAGCCGCACGTGGTCCCCGGCGAGAAAGAGGTTGGGGATCGGAGTCTCGGTGCGCGGGCGCGGCGCGTGGTCGCCCGGCGCGAAGCGGCTGAAGTTGTCCTGCTGCTGATACTCCTCGTGGAGCACCCGCGCCGAAGCGAGCTCGGGCAAGAGCTTCTTCAGCTCGGCGATCATCTGCGCGCGGATATTCGGCGCGGGGGCGAGCGCGTCGGGGGCGATCGCGTAGGCGTGCACCTCGATGACCGAGCCGCCGGTGCGCCGCGCCCAGTCGATGTACGGCTCTTGAAACAGCGAATAGATCGCCAGCGAGTCGGTGTAGCGGAAGTGCGAGCAGGTGTAGAAAGCGTCGCGGCCGGGGGCGGTCGGCCGGTCGAGCCAGAGCCGATAGACCACGTAGGGATCGGCCTCGCCGAGCGACTGGATGCGCCGCTCGAGATCGGGTTCGCCGAGCGCGGAGGCGGCGAACAGCCGGCGGGTGCCGCGCACCTCGCAGGCGGTCACGCAGTAGTCGCAGCCGAGCGCCTCCTCACCGACGCTGGCGGGCTCGCCGCCGATCGAAAAGCCGCGACTGCCTTTGGCGCCCGAGGCCACCACCTGCAACCGCTCGAGCGGGCGACGGGGCGGACCGCCGGTCGGGCGCCCCTCGGCATCGAAGCTGCCGCCGTGACACGGGCAGTGAAATCCGCCGGTCGCGGGATCGGGGGCGACCGGGCAGCCCATGTGGGTGCAGTGACCGTCGAGCGCGATCACCTCCTCGCCCTGACGGGCGACGAACAGCGACGATCCGTCTGAACGGGGAAGAGCAAGAAAGCCGGTCGCCGGCAGCGCGGCCTCCTCCACCTGCACCCGCGGGGCGGGGGTCGGATCGGCGTCGATCACCACCTGCGAGATCTTTTGATGCGATCGCATCAAACGCCTGGCGCCGACGCCGGTGCGCACCTGGCCGCCGAGCGATTCGAGCCGGCGGCGGAGCGGGTGGATGACCGCGGTCATCGAGTCGCGGCGGGTGTAGCGAAAGGCGAGCCCCTCGGGGTTGCCCATGAAATAGAAGTGAAAGAAGCGGATCGCCTCGGCGGCCGAGAGCCGCTCGAGCCGGTTCAAGGTGGTGCGCCCGAACGGCTCGAGCACCGTCTCCACCATCGGTCGGTTGATCCGGCCCTCGCGGGCGAAGCGGGCGAAGTCGATCTGATCGAAGCGCTGAAAGGTGCGCTCGCCGTCGAAGCGCATCAGATCGTAGAGCGCGTGGCCGTCGTGGCGGAAGTCGCCGAGGTGAAGGCTGTGCGACTGATGCACCACCGAGAGCATGTTGAAGGGAAAGAGCCGGGTGGTGAGGCCGAAGCGCTCGGGCGGGCGATCGGCGAACAGCACCGGATAGCCGGTCGACTCGGCGAGCTCGGAGCCGGCGCCGGCCGCGTTCAAGATCTCGCCGAGGTTGTAGTACTGCGAGAAGAAGCCGTGGAAGCCGTGCTCGATCGGGAACTCTTCGCCGAGCGCGCGCACCGTCCAGCCGCCGAGCTTGCCGCCGAGCTCGGGCGCGCGCTCGACCAGGGTGACCGCGAAGTTGCGCTCGGCCAGCTCGGTGGCGGCCACCAGCCCTGCCAGGCCGCCGCCCACCACCACCACTTTTTTTCGCGACGGCGAGCGGAGCGGCCGATCGGCGTCGTCGGGCGCGCGCGGCGGCAGCCGCATTTTGTGCGGCTGCACCAAAATGATCCCGCCGCCCAGGCCGAGCACTCCGGCGCCGGTCGTATAGCCGAGCGCCTTGAGACCGGTCTTGAGGAACTTGCGACGGTTCATCGGTGCGTTTTTTGTACTGCGATTCGCTACGAACTGGGTATCTTGTTTCGAAACGGAGGCGCACGCACGAAGATGCCAGCACCCGCAGGAATTCCCCGTCGATGGACCGTCGCTGATTCGGCCGAGACCTATGCCGTCCGGGCCTGGGGAGGCGGCTACTTCGGGATGAACGAAGCGGGCAACGTGTGCGTCACCCCGAGCGGACCGCAGTCGGGCGCGATCGACATGAAGGAGCTGGTCGACGAGGTGCGCAAGCGCGGGATCAACCTGCCCTTGCTCATCCGCTTCAGCGACATCCTCGAGCACCGCATCGTCGAGCTCAACGAGGCGTTCCGGCGCGCGATCACCGAGTACGGGTACAAAGGCGACTACAAGGGCGTCTACCCGATCAAAGTGAATCAGGACCGCTACGTCGTCGAGAAGATCACCGCCACCGGCAAGCAGTACCACTACGGGCTCGAGGCGGGCTCCAAGCCGGAGCTGCTCGCGGTGATGGCGATGCTCGAGGACGACGAGGCGCTCATCGTCTGTAACGGCTACAAGGACGAGGAGTACATCGAGACGGCGCTGCTCGCCTCGAAGATGGGGCGCACGGTGATCCTGGTCGTCGAGAAGGCGACCGAGCTGCCGCTCATCGCGCAGATCTCCAAGCGCACTGGAGTGAAGCCGCTCATCGGCATGCGCGCCAAGCTGTCGACGCGCGGCTCGGGCCGCTGGGAGGCGTCCGGCGGCGATCGCTCGAAGTTCGGGCTCACCGCCAAGGAGCTGATCGAGGCGATCGATTTTCTCAAAGGGCACGATCTGCTCTCGTCGTTCGTGCTCCTGCACTTTCACCTCGGCTCGCAGATCAGCGCGATCCGCTCGGTGAAGAACGCGATGCGCGAGGCGGGGCGCTTCTTCGTCGAGCTGCACAAGGCGGGCGCGCCGCTCAAGTATCTCGACGTCGGCGGCGGGCTCGGCATCGACTACGACGGCTCGCAGACCAACTTCGAGTCGTCGATGAACTACTCGATGCAGGAGTACGCCAACGACATCGTGTTCGCGATGCAGGAGCTGTGCGACGCCGACGGGATTCCCCACCCGACGCTGGTCTCGGAGTCGGGGCGCGCGGTGGTCGCGCATCACGCGGTTTTGATCACCGACATCCTCGGGGTGAGCGAGTTCGACGCCGGCCATCCGCCCGACAAGCTCCCCGAGGGGACGCAGCCGGTGGTGCGCAACCTCGTCGACGCCTACCGCGAGGTGAGCCGGAAAAATTTCCTCGAGCTCTATCACGACGCGCTCGAATACAAGGACGAGTGCTTGACCCTGTTCGCGCTCGGTCACCTCTCACTCGCCGAGCGGGTGATCGCCGAGCAGGCGTTCTGGGGGACCTGCCAGAAGATCCTGCGGATCGTGCGCGAGCTGAAAGAGGTGCCCGAGGAGCTCGAGGGTCTCGAGAAGGCGCTCGCCGACACCTACTTCTGCAATTTTTCGATGTTCCAGTCGCTGCCCGACTCGTGGGCGATCGATCAGCTCTTCCCGATCGCGCCGATCCACCGCCATCACGAGGAGCCGACCCGGCGGGCGGTGCTCGCCGACATCACCTGCGACTCCGACGGCAAGATCGACAACTTCATCGATCGCCGCGACGTCAAGCACGTGATCGAGCTGCACCCGCTCAAGGACGAGGACTATCACATCGGCATCTTCCTCGTCGGCGCGTACCAGGAGATCCTCGGCGATCTGCACAACCTGTTCGGCGACACCAACACGGTGATCGTCTCGCTCGGCGAGGGCGGCAACTATCACATCGATCACGTGATCCCCGGCGACACGGTGACCTCGGTGCTCAAGTACGTCAGCTACAACACCGAGGAGCTGGTGGCCAAGCTGCGCCGCTCGACCGAAGAGGCGATCCGCGGCAAGCGGATGACGCTCGAGGAGTCGCGGCAGCTCTTGCGCAGCTATGAAGCGGGCATGTTCGGCTACACCTATCTCGAACGCGACTAGACCAAGACCGCATCTCCGGGGCATCTCGCGGCGTACGTCCTCGCTTCCTCGGTCACGGGCCCAGAGCCCGCTCCCTCGGGCGCTGCGGGCGTGCGCCACGATCTGCCTCCGGAGCTGCGGTCTATAAACATCGGGTCTGGTAGACTGCGGGGATGTCGCGGGGGATGAAGCGGGTGATCTTGGGGGCGGCCGGCGTGCTGGTGGTGCTGGCGACGGCGGGAGTGATCGCGCTGCGCCATGGCCGTCACCGGTTCCTTCCGCCGGTGACGGTGCGCCCGAATTTGATGCAGGTGCACAATAGCTTCGTCGACTTCTGTGGGATCCGCGCCGGCAAGCGGGTGGTGCTGATCGACACCGGCGTCGATCCATCCGGGCGGGCGCTCGACGGGCTGCTCGCCGCGCTCGGCGCGAGGCGCGACGACGTGAGCGACGTGTTTCTCACCCACGGCCACGGCGATCACGTGGCGGCGGCGACGCTCTGTCCGCGCGCGCGCGTCCACATCGGGATTCGCGACGCCGATATGGCGGCTCACACCGCGCCGACGGTGCCCGGGCGGGCGCGGCTGATCGGGCGCCTCATTCCGGTCGCGGCGGTGCACGCCACCGACGGGCTCATCGATCGCGCCGAGCTGACCCTGCCTGATTCCGAGCGGCTGCTCGCGCTGCCTCTGCCCGGCCACACCCCGGGCTCGTTCGCCTATCTATGGAGCGGGGTGCTGTTCGTCGGCGACTCGATCCAGGTCGAAGGCGGGCGGCTGATGCCCGCCGATCCCGGCTTCTCCGTCGATGCCGCCGAGAACCGGCGCAGCCTCGCCACCCTCCGTCAATCGCTGCGCGGCGCCGAGGTGCAATGGATCTGCACCGGCCACCAGGGCTGCGTCACCGCGCTCGACGATCAAAAACACGACCGGCTCGACGAGCTGATCGAGAGGGTATCGATGAAGGTGCGTCCATGAGCAATTTCGCAGCGACGGCGAGCGATGGCAGAGGGCGCCGATGAGCCAGGTCGACATCGAGCGCTACACCGGGCCGGCGCCGCTCATTCAAGGGCTCTCGAAGCTGCGCAAGCGCGGGATCACGCCGCGCGGTCTCTTGTTCCTCGCGCTCGCGCCCGACGGGACCATCCACATCGGCCTGCCCGCCGACGCCGACGAGGTCACGAAGATCAAGGTCGGCGAGAAGCTGGCGCTGGTGTGGCCGCTCGAGGGCCGCTATTTCCACTACGACTCGGTGCACCGGCTCCCGGGCGAGTTCGTGTTGTGGAACGGCGATCGCCGACTGAAAGATCCCGGCGACGCGCCGGAGGTGGCGCAGCTCGTCGCGTCGTTTCTCAAAGGGATGAGCGCGAAGAACGTGCTGTTCGGCTGCACGCCGCACCAGCCGGGGAGCTGGCTGTGCGAGGGAAAGAACGTGGTGCCGCTGCACGAGCACGGCGTGTGCGACGTGGTGCCGGTGGCGCAGGGGCTGTTCGCCCGGCGCGTGATGGATCATCGGCTGTTTTTTCTGCCGTTCGCCGAGCTCGCCGCGACCGGGCGCGTCGACGGATGGGCGCCGGTGTTCGAGTCGCCGCTCGGAAACGTGCTGGTGCTCGAGCGTCGGGTGATGGGCGATCGACTGGTCCTTTCGTGCGAGCGCGGGCTCGTCGAGGTCGACGTCGCGCAGGTGCCGCACGTCGTCGAGACCGCGCGCGCGACCACCAACGGGAGCATGGCGGTGGTCGGGCGGATCGACGGCGGCTCGTTCGCGGTCACCTCGGGCCGACCGCAGCCGTGGGGCCTCGATGAAATGCGGCCGGCGCTACTCGTCGGCTCGCCCGGAGACACCTTGAGCGATCTCGGCCTCGCGCTCGAGCGAAAGAACCCGCCGAGCGAAACGTAGGAATCCACATGCTCGAAGCGCCTCCTCCGGTCCGAACGGTTCCGCTCGCGCCGCCGCCCGACGCTGCGCCGCG
>JANWLJ010000277.1 GCA_025450955.1 Polyangium sp. (in: bacteria)
CGCGCCGCAATCACCTTCTCGCGCCGAGCACCACAGTCCTCAAACCACGAAACCACCAACCACCAGCCCACCAATCACCAATCCCCCATCACCTCCCCCACCAATCCTCGCGGGCCCGCCCCCTATCCCTCCCTCGGCCTGAGCGCGAGCGCGAGCTGGTAGATCTGCCTCCGCGACTTTCCCGTCAAAAGCGACAGCGCCGCGGCAATCTCCTTCGGCCGCTCGCCCGCCTCGATCCGCCGGCGCACCTCGGCCTCCACATCGATCGCCGCCTCCGCCTCGCCCGCCAGCGCGCCGGCCACCACCAGCGTCACCTCTCCCCGCGGCGCGGTCTCCGCATACGCCTCGGCCAACTCCCCGAGCGTCCCGCGCTTGAGCTCCTCGTGGATCTTGGTCAGCTCACGCGCCAGGCATCCGTGCCGCTCGCCGCCGAGCGCGTCTCTCAGATCTGCGAGCGTCGCGGCGGCGCGGCCGGGCGCTTCGTAGACGATCAGCGTCGCGGCCATCGTGCGCAGCGCGCCGAGCCGCTCGCGACGGGCGCCGGCCTCGCGCGGCAGAAAACCGACGAAGTGAAACTCATCGGTGAGCAGCCCCGAGGCGGTGAGCGCGGCCAGCGCGGCCGACGCGCCGGGGATCGGCACCACCACGAATCCTTCGGCGATCGCGCGCGCCACCAGGCGCTGGCCGGGATCGGAGACCGCGGGCGTGCCGGCCTCGGAGATGAGCGCGACGTCCTCGCCTGCGCGCAGCCGCTCGACGAGCTGGCCGGAGCGCTCGGACTCGTTGCCCTCGAAGTAGCTCACCAGCGTCGGGCGATGCACGTGGTGATGGTCGAGCAGGTGCTGCGCCGAGCGGGTGTCCTCGGCGGCGATCACCGGCACCTGACCGAGCACGCGCAGCGCGCGCAAGGTGATGTCCTCGAGGTTGCCGATCGGCGTCGCCACCACGTAGAGGGTGCCGCGCGCGGCCGGCGGCTGGTCGGCGTCGTCGCTACTCTTCCAGCCCCATCGCGCTCTGCACCGCGTCGCCGAGCTCGGCGGCGAGATAGGTCTTGAGCTTGGCGGTGAGCCGCTTCTCGAGCTGGCGCGCGCGCTCGCGGCTGATGCCGTAGCCCTCGCCGATCTCCTGCAGCGTCTTCGGCGAGTCGTTGAGCAGCCGCTCGCGGAAGATGGTCTGCTCGCGCCCGCGCAGGGTTTTTTCGAACGCGGCCAGCTTGTCGCGCAGGAGGGTGCGGAACTCGTCGCCCTCGGCCTGCACGTCGGGGCGGGTGTCGCCGGCCGACTCGAGCATGTCGAGGTGCGAGGCGCCGCCGTCGTCGTCGCGCGAGACCGGCGCGTCGAGCGAAAGCTCGCCCTGGCCGAGACGCCGCTCCATGTCGATCACCTCGCGCTCGGGCACCTGCAGCGCGTCGGCGAGCGCCTTCGACGAGGTGTCGAAGCCCAGCGACTCGAGCTTCTCCTTCTCCTTGCGCAGGTTGAAGAACAGCTTGCGCTGCGCCTGGGTGGTGCCGATCTTGACCAGCCGCCAATTGTTCAAGATGAACTTGAGCATGTAGGCGCGGATCCACCACGCCGCGTACGACGACAGCTTCACCCCGCGATAGGGATCGTACTTCTTGACCGCCTGCACCAGCCCGACGTTGCCCTCTTGAATCAGATCGAGCAGCGTGCGGTGCGCGCGCCGGTACTCGTGCGCGATCTTGACCACCAGCCGCAGATTGGCGGTGACCAGCCGGCGCGCCGCCTCCAGATCGCCGGTCTTGGCGTAGCGGACCGCCAGCTCGTGCTCGTCCTCGCGGCTGAGCAGGGGATAGCGGCGGATCTGATCGATATAGAGCTGAAGCGGATCGCGCCGGGCGAGCGAGCGATCTTTGGGCGCGAGCGCGTGCGCGTCTGCGACCAGCGGCTCGCCCGCCGTTTCGTGGGTCTCGTCGTCTCCCGGCAGCTCGAGCGCGGCGTCGTCTTTGGGCGGATCCTCGTCGCTGAGCTCGGCGGGATCGGGATCCGCGAGCGCGTCCTCGTTCGGCTCGTCGGGCTCCTCACCTTCCGGCCGCTCGTCGACCACCTCGCCATGCACCACCTCGGGCTCCGTCTTGGAGCTCGCCGCGCGCCGCCCTCGGGGTCTCTTTTCGGACATGATCCGGCTGAGTATAGTCATCGAAGGTTGGATGCGGTAGAGTCCCGCCCGTGTCCGCACCGGTGGTCCACCACGCCATCGACGTCGCCGCCTCGCCGGAGAGCTGCTGGAAGGTGCTCGCAGATCTCGGAAGCTGGACCCGCTGGTTTCCCCGCGCGCGCTACGCCGCGGTGCTCGGTGGACAGAGCGATCCCTGGCGCGTCGGCGGACGGTTCGAGATCCTGTTCGACTTTGGCATCTCGGTTTCGGTGAAGCCCGAGGTGCGCGAGATCGACCCGGCCAAGCGGGTCCGCTGGGTCGGGCGCGGCTGGGGGATCGAGGGCGATCACGCCTACACCTTCGAGCCGCACGCGCCCGGGCTCACCCGGGTCACCTCGCACGAGGAATTTTCGGGGATGGGCTCGCGGCTGATCACCCGACGGATCTTCGACCTGCTCGACGTCGAGGTGCACCGATCGCTCGAGCGTTTCAAGGCGTTGGTGGAGGCGCGTTGAGCGGCGCCCGCCGTCGCTCGCCTCTGGCGTGGCTGGCCGGCGCGCTGGTCGCGCTGATGCTGGTCGCCGGCGCGCTCACCGCCTCGCACGGTCACCTCGGCTCGGGCGAGCACGCCGCCACCTGCGCGATCTGCCAGGTCGCCCGCGCGCGCTCGACCACGCCCTCGCGGCCGGCGCCGCTGCCGCAACCGCGCTGCATCAGCCTCCTGCCGATCGCTCTGCCCGCGCTGCGGCCGCCTCCCGCGCGCCCGCCGCTCGTCTCCGCGCCCAAGCACGGTCCCCCCGCGCGCGTCTGAATAAATCCGGAATTCGTTTCGTCACACGCCGTTTCAGCGAGGAATCGCCGTGAACCTGATCGAGCTTCGACAGGTGCTGGTCGGATATCAGCACCAGGCCCTTTTACCTCCGATTGATCTCGCGCTCGCGCCGGGCGCCTTTTTAGGCGTGGTCGGGCCGAACGGCTCGGGCAAGACCACGCTGGTGCGCACCATGCTCGGCCTGCTCGAGCCGATCGGCGGCAGCATCGTGTTTCCCGAAAAGCGCAAGCCGCGGTTCGGCTACGTGCCGCAGCGCGCGTCGGTGGACCTGTCGTTTCCGCTCACCGCCTTCGAGGTGACGCTGATGGGCCGCTACGGCCTGTGCGGCCCCGGGCGGCGGCCGAAAAAAGAGGATCACGATCGCGCGCACGCCGCGCTCAGCGACGTGGGGATCGCCGAGCACGCGCACCGGCCGTTTCACGCGCTCTCGGGCGGGCAGCGGCAAAGGGTGCTGGTGGCGCGCGCGCTCGCGTCGGAGCCCGAGATTTTGGTGCTCGACGAGCCGACCACCGGGCTCGATCTGCCGGCCGAGCGGGCGATGCTCGATCTGGTCGCCTCGTTCACCGGACGCAACCTGGCGGTGGTGATGGTGAGCCACCAGCTCGCGGCGGTGAGCGACTACGCGCAGGAGCTGGCGCTGTTGGCCGGCGAGGGTAAGCCGATCGAGATCGGCTCGCGCGTCGAGATCCTCACCTCGGCGCGGCTGTCCAAGCTCTATGGCCGCTCGATCGCGGTGCGCTCGGTCGACGGGCATGCGGTGATCTTCGTCGAGCACGAGCCCGGGCCCGGCGCCGGCGTCAAGGACTCCAACGGATGGACAACGTCGGCTTCTGGCAGAGCTGGTTTCTCTGGCGCGACCCGATGGCGGTGGCGCTGATGGCCGCCGCGCTGTGCGCGTTCGTCGGCGTCTACATGGTGCTCAAGCGGGTGGTGTTCGTGCCCGCCGCGCTGTCGCAGATGTCGGGCGTCGGGGTGGCGACCGCGTTTTATCTCGCGTCGGTGATGGGGGTCGACGCGCACGCCGCGCCGATCTGGCTCAACCCGCTTTGGTATTCGCTCCTGTTCGCGGTGGCGGGCGGCGCGCTCTTTTCCCTCAACCTCTCGCACCGCCGCGTCGCCGGCGAGACGGTGATCGGCCTCGGCTATCTCATCGCCGCCGCGGGCGTGATCCTGATCCTCAACAGCCCGCACGTGACCCAGGAGGCGCACGAGGTCGACGTGCTGCTCTACGGCAACGCGGTCGCGGTGCCGCCCGAGCAGATCACCATCATGGCGGTGACCGCGGTGCTGGTGCTGCTCATCCACGGCATCTTCGGCAAGGAGTTCGTCTTCACCACCTTCGATCCGGAGATGGCGCGCACCCTCGGGGTGGCCACCAAAAGGTGGTACCTGCTTTTGTTCTTCACCGTCGCGCTGGCGATCTCGGTCTCGACCCGCGCGATCGGCGCGCTGCCGGTGTTCGGGTTCATGGTGATTCCGCCCGCGGTCGGGCTGCTCCTCGGCGGGCGGCTCTGGTCGGTGTTCGCGATCTCGGTGGGAGTGGCGGTGGCGGGCGCGGCGTTCGGCTATTACGCCTCGTTTCACTGGTCTTTGCCGACGGGCGCGTCGATGGTGGTGACCGCCGCGCTGTTCCTGATCCCCGGCCTGGCCCGGCTCAAGCTCAAGGGGCAATCGTGAAAATAGGATTGCTCCTTTTCGCAGCCGGTACGATTTCACTGTTATCGCTTCCGGCCCGCGCGCAACCGGCGCCGCCGCCCGCCCCGACGGCGCCGACTGCCGCCCCGACTGCTGCCCCGGCGGCCGCACCAAGCTCCGATCTCTCCGATATCGAAAAGGCGTTACAGGCCGATACCGCCGCCAAGAAAAAAAATCAGCCGGCGGCCGCGCAGGCGGCGAGCGGACAGGCCGCGGCGGGCCAAAGCGGCGCGAGCGGAATGGGCGCGGTGGGCCGCTTTTTTCAGACGATGAATCCCGATATCTCGGCGATCATCGACTTTTCCGGCGGCTATTACTCGAACGAGAACGTTCCGAAGAGCGGCGACGACCCGGGCAAGACCGGCTTCAACGTGCAGGAGCTCGAGGTCGCGCTCCAGTCGATCGTCGATCCCTATTTCCGCGCAGACGTGTTTCTCACCATCCCCAACCTGAGCGGGCTCGAGGTGGAAGAGGCGTTTCTCACCACCACCGGCCTGCCGGCCAACTTGCAGATTCGCGCCGGAATTTTTCGTGCCGATATCGGCCGCAACAATACCCAGCATCTGCATATGCAGTATTTCACCCGGCGCCCGGGCACCAACACAGCGTTTTTGGGAATCGACGGATTGCGCTCGCCGGGAATGGAGATCAATTGGCTGGTGCCGCGTATTCCGTTTTATCTGCTGCTCTCGTTTTCCGCGTTCTCCGTCGGAGCGGCCGATCCCAACGTGCAGCTCCAGAGCTTCGGCGGCGGCGCGGCCTACGACTTCACCTATCTCGCCACCGCGCGCACCTTCTTCGATTTGAGCGAGTCGACCTCGCTCTATCTCGGCCTGCATTACGTGCACGGCAAGACCTCGCAGCACACCACCAGCAACGTCGCCCTGCCGTCGGCGCAGGTGACCACCAGCAACCCGGCGCCGACCGTCTACGACAACTTAAACGACAACCTCTACGTCGCCGATCTCTATCTCAAGTGGAAGCCGGCCAACGAGGTGCACACCTATTCGTCGCTCATGTGGACCACCGAATATTATTTGCGGCAGATTCCCAATTTCATGCTGCTCGGGGTCGCCCGCCCGCAGCTCGAAGGCGGGATCTATTCGGACCTGGTGTGGCAGACTGCCCGTCGCTGGTACCTCGGCGTGCGCGGCCAGATCCTCGGCATTCCCTCGGGCGATAACGTGCAGCGCGAATATGGCGCCGCGGCGAGCGTCACCTGGGCGCTCTCGGAGTTTTCGCGCGTGCGCGTCTACGGCGAGGTGAATTTCCCCGAGGCGCCGAAGCAGCCGGTCAACGGCGCGGCGTTCGTGCAGCTCGAAGCCGCGATCGGCGCGCACGGCGCCCATCCATTTTAGGAGTGGACCGGCATGACCCATTTACCGTCGAAGTTTTGGAGGCACCCTGATGCGTAAGCTCATCCTCGCGCTCTGCGCGATCGCCACTTGTGGTTTCGCCCGACCCGCGCACGCCAAGCTCCACGTGGTCACCACCATCGAGACCTTCGCCGACCTCGCCAAGCGGATCGGCGGCGATCGCGTCGAGGTCAAGGCGCTGTCGAAGGGCTACATGGACCCGCACTTCGTCCAGCCGAAGCCGAGCCTGGTCATTCAGCTGAACCGCGCCGACCTGCTCATCCGCGTCGGGCTCCAGCTCGAGATCGGCTGGCTGCCGCCGCTCGTGCTCGGCGCGCGCAACGACAAGATCCAGCCCGGCGCGCAGGGCGACCTCAACATCTCGACGCAGATTCCGCTGCTCGACGTGCCGACGGTGCGGATCAACCGCGGCATGGGTGACATCCACCCGCTCGGCAATCCGCACTACTGGCTGCCGCCCGGCAACGCCAAGATCATCGCGAGCGAGATCGCCACGCGGCTCAAGCAGCTCGATCCCGGCGGCGCCAAGACCTACGACGCCAACCTCGCCACCTTTCAGACCGAGCTCGAGCAGCACCGGAAAAAATGGGAGCAGCAGGCGGCGACTTTGCGCGGCATGAAGGTCGTCACCTATCACCCGAGCTGGAGCTACGTGTCGCAGTGGCTCGGGCTCGTCGAGGTCGGCTACATCGAGCCGAAGCCGGGCATCCCGGCGCCGCCTTCGCACATCGCCGCGCTCATCGGGCTCATGCGCTCGGACGGCGTGCGCATGTTGATGATGGAGTCGTTCTATCCGCGCAACGTCGCCGATCTGGTGTGCAGCAAGGCGGGCGCCAAGACGGTGGTGCTGCCGAGCGACGTCGGCGCCGACGCGTCGACCAGCGACTATTTTTCGCTCGTCGATCAGGTGATCGCCAAGCTCATGGCAGGCGCCAGGTGAGGTCGGGCGCGCGCGGGCTTCCGATCACCCTCGATGTCGAGGGCGCGAAGGTGCTGGTGATTGGCGGCGGCGACGAGATGGCGCGGCGCCTCGAGCTTTTGCGCGAAGCCGGCGCCGAGCTCCTCGAACGCGCCGCCTTCGTCCCGCGCGAGCTCGACGGCGCACAAATGGTTTTCTTCGGCCTCTCCGATCCGCTGCTCGCCGCCGAGGTCCACGCCGCCGCCCGCGCCCGCTCGATCCTCTGCTGGTGCGCCGACGATCCCGCCCACTCCGACTTCGCGCTGCCCGCAGTCGCCCGCCTCGGCCGCGCCCGCCTGGCGATCTCCACCTCCGGCGCGAGCCCCGCCCTCGCCTCCCGCCTGCGCGCCCTCTTCGAGCGCGAGCTCGGCGATCGCTTCCCCAAGTTC
>JANWLJ010000278.1 GCA_025450955.1 Polyangium sp. (in: bacteria)
GCAGCTTCGGCAGCCGCGGCAAATTGTCGCGGTCGAGCCCGATCCAGCGGCGCGCCGGCCGGCTCTCCGGGCGGCCCAGCCGTTGCAGTCGCCAGCCTCGGATCGATCTCCATCGATGAGGCGCCCTCTTCTGCTGCTCTCGCTTCTCGCCCTGTGCGGCTGTCACCGTGCTGCGTCGGAGGCGTCCGAGCCGACGCCGCCGCCCGAGGAGGCGTGGCTGACCGCGCAGCAGGTCAAGGACGCGCAGCTCACCATCGCGCCGGTCGCGCTCGAGGACGTCGGCGGCGAGGTGATCGCCAGCGGCAAGGTGACCTTCGATGACCTGCACGTCTCGCACGTCTTCTCCCCGGTGACCGGGCGGGTGGTGAAGATCGAGGCGCATCCGGGCGAGCGGGTGAAAAAGGGCGCGCCGCTTTGCACGCTCGAGTCGCCCGACGTCGGCAGCGCCTTTTCCGATCTCGCCAAGGCGCAGGCCGACCTGGTCGCCGCCGGGCACGATCTTCAGCGGCAGAGCGAGCTGTACCGCGCCCACGCCGGCTCGCAGAAGGACTACGAGTCCGCGCAGGACAGCTCCGCCAGGGCCAAGGCAGAGTATGAGCGCGCGAAGAAGAAGGCGCAGATGCTGCGCGGCGGCAGCGCCGACGCGGTGAACCAGGAGTACACGCTGCGCGCGCTCATCGACGGCGAGGTGATCGCCCGCTCGGTCAACCCCGGCGCCGAGGTGCAGGGACAATACTCGGGGGGCAACGCGGTCGAGCTGTTCACCATCGGCGATCTCGACTCGGTGTGGGTGATCGCCGACGTGTTCGAGATGGACCTCCCCAAGATCCACGTCGGCGCGCACGCGACGGTCAAGGTGGTGGCCTATCCGAACCAGGTGTTCGACGGGATCGTCGACTGGGTCTCGGGCACGCTCGATCCCGCCTCGCGCACCGCCAAGGTGCGCTGCAAGATCAAAAACCCGCTCCACCAGCTCAAGCCCGAGATGTACGCGACCATGTCGATCTCGGTCGCCGAACAGCGGGCGCTCGCCATCCCGCGCTCGGCGATGCTGCGGCTCGGCGATCAGACGGTGGTGTTCGTCGCCGCCGGCCGCGCGCCGCGAAACCGCCTGCGCTTCGAGCGGCGCCCGGTCGCGGTCGACGAGGACGAGGGCGGCGACTACCTGCCGGTCACCCACGGCCTCTCCCGCGGCGAACGGATCGTGGTCACCGGCGCGACGCTGTTATCCGGAATGCTCTAGAGGGGACCGATGATCAAGCGTCTGGTCGCTTTCGCGCTTCGCATGCCGGCGGTGGTGGCTACCCTCGCGCTCGGGCTGGTCGCGCTCGGGCTCTACTGCTACCAGCAGCTCGACATCGAGGCCTATCCAAACCCGGTGGCGCCGATGATCGAGATCATCACCCAGCCCGATGGCTGGAGCGCCGAGGAGGTGGAGCGCTACGTCACCATCCCGCTCGAGACCGGGCTGAACGGCATGCTCGATCTCGAGCACATCCGCTCGCAGTCGCTGTTTGGTCTCTCCGACGTGAAGTGCTACTTCACCTGGAAGGTCGACTACACCTCGGCGCGGCAGCGCGTGCTCAATCGCCTGCCGTTCATCAACCTGCCGCCGAACGTTCAGCCGCAGCTCTCGCCGTCGAACGCGATCGGCGAGATCTTCCGCTACCAGCTCACCGGCAAGGGCTACACGCTCGCCGATCTCAAGACCGCCGAGGACTGGATCCTGGAAAAGCAGTTCCGGCAGGTGCCGGGCGTGATCGACGTGGTCGGCTTCGGCGGCTTCACCAAGCAATATCAGGTCGAGGTAAATCCTTATCGTCTCAAAGGACACGGCCTCAATTTACAGCAGGTGATTTCAGCGCTCGCAAACTCCAACCAGAACGTCGGCGGGCAGCGGCTCACCATCGGTGAGCAGTCGTTCAACGTGCGCGGCATCGGCCTGATTCGTTCGTTGCGTGATATCGGAGAAACCGTCATTTCCGCGCTCAAGGGAGTGCCGATTCGGGTGCGCGACGTGGCGGCCGTGCAGGTCGGCCACGCGCCGCGCCTCGGGATCGTGGGCAAGGACGAGGAGCCCGACATCGTCGAGGGCATCGTGCTGATGCGCTACGGCGGCGACTCGCTCAAGACCATCGAGGGCGTGCACCAGCGCGTCGACTACATCCGCAAATATCATCTCCTGCCGCCGGGCATGGTGCTCGTGCCCTTCTACGATCGCGCGACGCTGGTCCAGCTCACCACCCACACCGTGCTCGAGAACCTGGTGGTCGGCATGCTGCTGGTGACGCTCGTGTTGTGGCTGTTCCTCGGCCACACCAAGGCGGCGCTGCTCACCGCGGTCAACATCCCGCTCGCGCTGTTTCTCGCCTTCACCGGCATGGTCGGGACCGGAACGCCGGCCAACTTGATCTCGCTCGGCGCGGTCGACTTCGGGATCGTCATCGACTCGACCGTGATCATGGTCGAGAACATCTTCCGCCACCTCGGCTCGCACGGGCGCGGCTCGATGTCCGATCGGATCGTCGCCGCCGCCGGCGAGGTCGGGCCGCCGATGTTCTTCTCGACGCTGATCATCGGGGTCGCCTTCATCCCGCTGTTCGCGATGAACGGCGTCGCCGGGGTGATCTTCTCGCCGATGGCGCACACCTACGCGTTCGCGATCGGCGGCGCGATCCTGCTCGCGCTCACGCTCACGCCGGTGCTCGCGTCGCGGGCGCTGCCGATCGGCGTCGAGGAAGATGACGACCACAACTGGCTGATGCGCGGGCTCAACCGCTTCTACCTGCCGCTCTTCGACTTCGCGATCCGCCGCAAGCGGCTGGCGCTCGCGCTGGTGTTCGTCCCGGTCGCGGGGGTGCTCGGCGCCGGATCGTTTCTCGGCCGCGAGTTCATGCCCAAGCTGGAAGAGGGCAACTTCTGGATCCGCGCCACCCTGCCGATGTCGATCTCGCTCGAGCAGTCGGCCAAGTACGTCGGCCGGATGCGCGAGCTCGTCCTCGGCTGCCGGCCGGGTGAGCCGGACGGCTGCGCGCCGGAAAAGCGGAGCCGCCCCGAGATCGAGACGGTGGTCTCGCAGCTCGGCCGCCCCGACGACGGCACCGACGTCTCCGGCTTCTACAACATCGAGATGTTCGCGCCGCTGGCGCCCACCGACCAGTGGCGCTCGGGCGTGACCAAGGACTCGATGACCGAGGAGATGTCGAAGCAGCTCGAGGAGGCGTTCCCGGGCGTCATCTTCAACTTCTCGCAGGTGATCTCCGACAACGTCGAGGAGGCGATGTCGGGGGTCAAGGGCGAGAACACGGTCAAGGTGGTCGGCCCCGACCTGCACGTCAACGAGGCCAAGGCCCAAGAGATCGTCGCCGTGATGGCGAAGGTTCGCGGCGTGACCGATCTCGGTCAGTTCCACACGCTCGGCCAGCCCGACGTCCGCATCACCCCCGATCGCATCGCCTGCGGCCGCTACGGCCTGAACGTCGGCGACGTCGAGGCGATGGTGCAGGCGGCGATCGGCGGTCAGGCGGTGACCCAGGTCTACGAGGGCGAGAAGCACTTCGACCTGACGGTCCGCTGGGCGCCGGCCTATCGCAAGGACCTGATCGCGATCCGCAGCATCCTGGTCGCCACTCCCGACGGCTCGCAGGTGCCGCTCGGTCAGCTCGCGTCGATCGAGGAGGAGGAGGGCCCGTCTTTGATCTATCGCGAGGACAATCGCCGCTACGCGCCGGTCAAGTTCTCGGTGCGCGGCCGCGATCTCGCCTCAACGATCGCCGAGGCGCGCGCGCAGATCAAAGCGCGCGTCAAGCTGCCCTACGACACCCACCTCGAGTGGGCGGGCGAGATCAACCAGCTCAACGAGACCACCGGCCGGCTTTTGATTATCCTGCCGATCACGCTCTTCTTGATCGCGTTTCTGGTCTACTCGTCGGTCAAGAGCTGGATCGACATGCTGATCGCGCTCGCCGGCATTCCGGTCGCGTGCTCGGGCGGCGTGCTCGCGCTGCTCGTCACCGGAACGCATTTTTCGATCTCGGCGGCGATGGGCTTCATCTCGATCTTCGGCATCGCCATCCAGGACTCGCTGATCGTCGTCACCTACGCGCAGCAGATGTGGGCCGAAGGGCTGAGCATCGAGGAGGGCGCGCGGCTCGCGGCCGAACGGCGCCTGCGCCCGGTTTTGATGACCACCTTCGTCGCCATGCTCGGCCTCCTGCCGGCGGCGCTCTCGCACGGCATCGGCTCCGAGACCCAGAAGCCGCTCGCGATCGTGGTGATCGGCGGCGCGCTGGTGCTGGCGCTTTTGCCGCGCCTGCTCCAGCCGGCGATGCTCATCCTCTGTCACTCGAAGCGCGGCGGCGCCGAAACGTGAAGGTTCGGGGGACCTCGCGTCATTCACGACGATGGCAGGGATCGCCATGGGTGGTTGCGCGTGAAATTTTTCGTTTCGATCGTCCTGACCCTCGGGCTCGCGAGCTGCTATGCGCCGAAGCTCGGCGACCCGGGCTTTTTCTGCCACCCGACGGACAATCCGGCGTGCCCGGACGGTCAGTCCTGTTTCAGAGGACGTTGCGTCGCGGTTGTGGGCTTTGGCGACGGCTCGCCGGCGCCGCAAGACTCCGGCACCTCCGGCCCGCCGGGGTCCACCCCCGATCTCGGCGCCTCGGATCTCGGCGCCTCCGATCTTGGCACCAAGCCAGCGTGCGCACCGACGGGCGGCGACTGCACCTATCACAACAACGCCGCCTGCTGCAGCAACTACTGCATCTACAAAACCAACACGTGCAAGTGAGCCTGAAAGTCGCGTGTGCCCGACCACTGCGCCGCCCGCGGCCGGCAAGCCATTCTGGCGCCATGCGGCAGCTGACGAGAGCGCTGTGGGTTCTGGCGATCGCGATCGGCGCGCTCGGCTGCGACACCTGGCCGCAGTCCTGGACGACGCCGCCGCCGGCCGACCTGGGCGAGCCGCCGGCGGTGATCGTCTCGGCGCCGAACGACGCCAGCGCCGATCGCGACACCTTCGATCTGGCCGGCTTTCAACCGTCGCCGCTCCTGCTCGGCGGAAATGTGCTGCCGCTCGACGGCGGCGTCCCGATGGCGCGGCTGACCTTCACCGTGATCGACGCCGACACGGGACAGCTCATTCCCGCGCGGGTGATCTTCCGGCCGCCGCCGCACGCCGGCTTCGCCGACTCGCTCACGAGCGGCAGCTTCTCGCCGCTCAGCCCGGGCGGCGCGACCGGCGCGGTGGTCGGCCCAGGAGTGCTCGGATCGCCCGAGGGCGTGCTCCTGGCGAACGGCTTCGGAACGGTGCCGGTTCCGCCGGGGCGCTACTCGCTGTTCATCACCCGCGGCCCCGAGTACGAAGCGGTGCA
>JANWLJ010000279.1 GCA_025450955.1 Polyangium sp. (in: bacteria)
CCGGCTGTGCCGGGTGAGGGGGGACGGGAAGGTCCCCCCCTGATAGACGCGCTGGTGATCGCGGTCGGCGGCGGCTCGCAGGCGGTCGGCGCGCTGGTGGTCGCGCGCGCGCTTCGTCCCGGGCTGCCGGTCTACGCGGTGCAAGCCGCGAACGCCTCGGCGATCCACGATTCGTTCCACGCCGGGCGGCCGCTCTCGAAACCGTCGGCCGACACCTTTGCCGACGGGCTCGCCACCCGCAACACCTACCCGCTCACCTTCGGCGCGCTCTCGGCCGGCCTGGCCGGCTTCGTCGCGGTGAGCGAAGCCGAGCTCGCCGAAGCGGTGCGGCTCTATCTGCGCACCACCCATCACCTCGCCGAGGGCGCCGGTGCCGCCGGATTGGCCGGCCTCCTGCGACTGCGCGACCAGCTCGCCGGCAAGCGCGTCGGGGTGGTGCTCTCGGGCTCGAACATCGACGCCGAGACTTTGCGCCGCATCGTCAATCACGAGCTGTAGGTCGCGCTCCCACGCAGCGAAGCGAGGAAGCCGCGCGCGCGTGAGGCGTATCAGGGAGGGATGGCACCTCTCGTTCAGTGCGATCGGGTCTCGCTCAGCTACGACGGGCTGCGCCACGCCGTCGACGCGGTTGGCTTCGAGGTGCAGGCCGGCAGCATCTTCGCGCTGGTCGGTCCGAACGGCGCCGGCAAGACCTCGACCTTGCGCATGCTGGCCACCCTCGCCGAGCCGACCTCGGGCACCATCTCGATCGATGGGCTCGATGCCGCGGGCAACCGCGAGGCGGTGCGGCGCCGGGTCGGCTACCTGCCGGACAACTTCGCGCTCTACGAGCAGATGACCCCGGTCGACTACCTCGACTTCTTCGCCCGCCTCTACGACGTCGCGCCGACGCTGCGAAAAAAGCGCATCGATGCGCTCCTCGACGAGCTCGACCTCACCCAAAAGCGCGGCGCGCAGATCCGCACCTTGTCGCGCGGAATGCGCCAGCGGCTCGGGGTGGCCAAGACCCTGGTGCACGATCCCAAGGTGCTGCTCCTCGACGAGCCGGCCTCGGCGCTCGATCCCGGCGCGCGGATGAAGCTGCGCGAAGCGCTCGAGCGGCTCAAGCATCGCGGGCTGGCGGTGATCATCTCTTCGCACATCCTGCCCGATCTGGCCGGGCTCGCCGACGCGGTCGGGATCATGGAGGGCGGGCGGATGATCCACTGCGGCCCGATCGATCGCGTGGCCGAGGCGACGCGCGGCGCGCGGATCGTCTATCGCGTCGAGGTGGCTTCGCCCGATCGGGCGCGGCGCGCGCTGGCCGACTTCGGGCCGCGCCTGGTCGATTTCGACGAGCGGGAGCCGGGCCGGTTCGAGCTCACCGTCGAGGGCGGGCCCGACGCGATCGCCGATCTGGTGGAGTCCTTGGTCCTGCGCGGCGCGCGCGTCTCTCACGTCGCCCCGCGCGAGTCGGCGCTCGAGGCGGTCTATCGGGCCTCGGCCGCCGCCGCGGTCGCCTAAACGCGAAGAGGAAAACATGAGCGTCAAGATCGCCGTCTCCGCCTTCGCCCACCGCAGCGCCCGCCGGCGCCACGCGCTCGAGCTGTGCGCCTATTCGGCCGGCCTGGTGGCGCTGCTCGTGCTCGTCGCCTTTTGGATCGTCGCCCAGATGTTGCCGGCGGCGCCGATCGCCTGGCCGTCCTCGATGCGCCTTGCGCCGGCGGTGCCGATCCCGTGGAGCCCTGCCGCGCTCGCCGACGTCTTCAGCCTCTGCCTGGTCGGCTTCGGGCTGTTGGTTCTGGTGCCGGCGCAGGTGGCGGCGACCCTGGCGGCGGAGCGCCGCTCGGGCACGCTCGATCAACTGCGCTCGACGCCGCTTTCGCCGCTCGGGCTTTTATGTGGGCTCGTCGTCGGCGCGCCGGTGCGGGTCTATCTGTTGTGTCTCGGGCCGCTCCTGTTTCACGTCGGCTGCGGGCTCTGTGGGGTGATCCCGCTCGACACCCTGGCGGCGACCCTGGTGGTGCTCGCGACCGGCACCATCGCCTCGACGCTGCTGGCGGCGATCATCGCGCTGGCGCCGCGGCAGGAGACCGGCGGCGCGTTCGTCGCGCTCACGGTGGCGGGGTCGCTCGGGCTGGCCGGCATGATCGGCTTCTCGTTCGCGCTCGATACTGTCTCCGTCCATTGGGCCTTCCTCGATCCGGCGGGCGCGCTCAATGCGGCGATGCTCGCGCACGACGGACTGTGGCGGCATCTGTTTGTCAGCGCCTGGAGCCTCGATCGCTTCCACGACGCGAGCTACCTCGACGCGATGATGCTGGCGCCGCTCGGCGCGACCCTGCTCGCGCTCGGCGGATCGGTCCTGCTCGCACGCGCGGCCTGTCGCAAGCTCGCTCAGCCGCACCTGCCGCTCTTCTCGAAGCCTCAGGCGGTGGCGCTGTTCGCGCTCGTCGCCGCGTCGCTGATGGTGCCGGTCGGCAGCGACGGAGCCTCGCAATTTCGCGAGCTGCCGCTCGTGCTTGGTTTGTTTCTTCTGCCGGTCGCCGGCGCGCTCGCGACCTTTTCGACCCCGAGCTTCGAGGCGTGGGCGCTCGCGCTCCGGCGCGGCCGCCGCCCGCGCAGCTGGCAGGATGACGCCTCGGCGCTCGGCGCGACCTCGGCGATGGCGCTCTCGTATCTCGCGCTGCTCGTGCTCAAGCTCGATGGATTTCCGTCGCAGCTCGACGGCTCGCAGATCGTCGCGCTCGGCTGGGCGATCGCGGTCACGCTCTGCCTGCCGCTGTTCGCGCTGTTCGCCGCCACCCACTTTCGCACTCAGGCCGCGCGCGCCGCCTTCGCCGTGGCGATCTCCGCCCACCTGCTCTTGCAGCTGATCGCGATCGGGATGGTCAACAGTCCGCCGTTCGGCCCGGGTGAGCAGATGTGGATCGAGCTCGGCGCGGCGGCCGGGGTGCTGGTGCCGGCGTGGATCTTCTATCGCCAGCGGGTGCTGGTCCGCCGCACGCTCGCCGGCGCGTGAAAAACGTCAGGTCGCGGCGCGGCTCTTCTGAAACGCCGGGCGCGCGGTGAGCCGTTTTGCGTAGGCTTGCAGGCGCGGAAAGGACTCGTTCAGCTTCAGCCGTTCGGCCAGCGCCACCACCGAGCCGAGCATCACGTCGGCGGCGCTGAACCGCTCGCCCAAGATGAACGGCCGATCGCCGAGCGATCGATCGATGAAGCGCGCGACCGGCTCCCACTGCGCGCGCCCCTCGTCGGCGAGCGCCGGGTTCGGCTCGCGCTGGGTGTGGCGCAGGACCTTGAGCACCGGCGGCTCGGCGGTGGCCACCGAATAGATCATCCACTGATAGTAGCGGCCGCGCTCGGCTGACCCGAGCGGCGGAGCCAGCCCGCCCGCGGCGTGCTGGTCGGCCAGATACAGGCAGATCGCCGACGACTCGATGAGGGTCAAATCCCCGTCGGTGAGCGCCGGAACCGCGCCGTGCGGATGGGTCTCGAGATATTCGGGCCGCTTGCCCTCGCCCTTGTAGACGTCGACGATCTCGAGCTCGTACGGCGCGCCCAGCTCCTCGAGGAGCCAGCGTGGCCGGGTCGCGCGCGTCATCGGGTGAAAGTAGAGCCGCATGGAGCCTCCTTGATTCGAGATCGGATTCCTATAACGTGAAGCGTAAACGATGCAAACGATCCGGGTGGCGACCATCAATCTCTGGGGCGACCAGCCGCCGCTCGAGGCGCGCATGCGCGGGCTCGCCGACGGGCTGGGCGCGCTCGACGCCGATCTGATCGCGCTGCAAGAGGTGCGGCAGATTCCGGGCGTCTTGCCGAATCAGGCCGAGACGCTCGCTCGCGCGCTCGGGATGAATTGCCGCTTCGCGGTCGCCACGCCGAGCGTCTCCTTCGGCCAGGGCGGCGACGAGGGGTTGGCGCTCCTTTCGCGTTTTCCCTTCGCCGCGCAGTCGATCGAGCGGGAGCTGCCGCACGCGACCGCCGACGAGCGGCGCATCCTGCTCGGCGCGATCGTCGAGACTCCGGCGGGCGCGCTGGCCGCGTTCACCACCCATCTCACCTATCGGCTCACAGACGGGCTCAAGCGCGAAGATCAGGTGGCCGCGGCCGAGGCGCTGGTGGCCGAGACCCCGAGCGACCTGCCCAAGGTGTGGATGGGCGATTTCAACGCCGCGCCCGAGGCGGACGAGATCCGCTTTTTGCGCGGGCTGCACTCGCTGGCCGGCCGGCGGGTGTTTTACCAAGACGCGTTCGCCGCGATGCATCCGGGCGAGGACGGCTTCACCTGGGCGCGCGCCAATCCGCACGTCGAGCGGCTGAGGTGGCTCGCGCCCGATCGGCGCATCGATTACATCTTCGTCTCAGCCGAGCGGCGCGACGGACGCGGGCGGGTGCAGGGCTGCCGAATCGCGCTCGATCGCCCCGACGCCTCGGGCTGTTTTCCGTCGGACCATTTCGGACTGGTGGCCGAGGTGCGGGTCGCGCCGCTCGATCCGCCCGGCTGATCGTCTCGTATTAATGTAGGGGGGCGATGAAAAAGGCTTTGAAGATCATTTTGGCGGTGGTCGCGCTGGTGCTCGCGCTCGCCGGAGGGCTCATCGGCTACGTGGCCGCGAGCGGAATCCCGAAATACCCGCCGGAGAAGATCGATCTGCACGTCGAGATCACCCCCGAGCGGGTGGCCCGCGGCAAACGGTTCGCCGAGCTCTTGTGCGTCGAGTGCCACATGGATCCGCACACGCTCGCGCTCACCGGCAAGCGGCTCACCGACGCGCCCGCCTCGTTCGGGCCGCTCTTTTCCAAGAACATCACCCGCGATCCGGTGCACGGGATCGGCGCCTGGACCGACGGCGAGCTCGCCTATCTCTTGCGCACCGGCGTCGAGCGCGACGGCAGCTTCGCCCCGATCATGGTCAAGCTCGGCCATCTCTCCGACGAAGATCTGGCGTCGATCATCGCCTTTCTGCGCTCGAGCGATCCGCTGGTCGCGCCGCGCGCGGTCGATCCGCCGGGCGTCTCGCAGCCGAGCCTGCTCACCAAGCTTCTCTGCCACGTCGCCTTCAAGCCGCTCGAGATGCCGCGCCGGCCGATCGTCGCTCCGCCGGCGAGCGATCGGGTGGCGACCGGCCGCTATCTCGCGATCGGGCTCGAGTGCTACCCGTGCCACTCGGCCGATTTCAAGACCATGAACGAAGCGGCGCCGGAAAAATCGGGCGGCTACTTCGGCGGCGGCAACCAGCTCCTCGACGTCGCCGGCCGGCCGATCTACTCGGCCAACCTCACCGCCGACGACGAGACCGGAATCGGCAAGTGGTCGGAGGCCGACTTCGTGCGCGCGCTGAAAAAGGGATTTCGTCCCGACCGCACGGTGGTGCGCTACCCGATGCTGCCTTCGCCCGAGCTCTCCGACGAGGAGGCGGGCGCGATCTACGCCTATCTGCGCACCGTGCCGAAGATCCACCACGCCTTTGCGCGCCCGCTCCCTCCGGCGCCGGTCGCGAGCGGCGACGAGGGCAAGCGCCTCTATCACCAATATCAGTGCACCTCGTGCCACGGCGAAGACGGCGTCGGCATCGCCGACCTCCGCCACGCCGCCGAGCACTACCCGACCGACGCCGCGCTCGAAAACTGGATCAAGAACGCGCCCGCGATCAAACCCGACACCAAGATGCCCGCCTGGCAAGGCGTGATCCCCGAAGCCGACTACCCCCCGCTCATCGCCTACGTCAAAAAACTCGGCGTGCGTTAGTCGCCGTCGCCGTCTTCGTCGCGGGTTCCGGAGACGAGCGGGCGCGGGCCCCAGGGCGGCTCGGCGTCTTTGCCCTTCACCGATTTCCATAAAATGCGGCCGAGCGGCGCCTGGTCGGGGCGGGAGAAATCGATCTGCGCCGACTCGGCGGAGAGC
>JANWLJ010000280.1 GCA_025450955.1 Polyangium sp. (in: bacteria)
CCCCGCGCCGATCGATCTCGAGATCCACGAGCAGTGGATCGGACCGCTGGTCTCCGGCGACTTCAACGGAGACCTCAAGCCCGACCTGGTGAACACAAGTCCTTTCGAGATCGCGCTCAATACCTCGCCGTAGGAGCGCTTGGTCCGCGTCAAGCTCGATCTCGCAAATGAAGACGTTGACGCTCGCGCGCGAGGGTCTATAGACTCTTCTACAGTACCGTCGAAAGCCGAGGATGAGATGCTGACCGAGAAGCAGCGCGAACAACTGAAGGAAGTGCTGGAGGGCGAGCAGCAGCGGCTCCTGCGCAACGCGCAGGACGGGCTGGCCTTCAGCATGAACCGCGAGCGCAACATCGGCCGGGACTCGATCGACGAGTCGATGGAGGAGGAGCTGTTCTCCACCGAGCTGCGGCTGCGCGATCGAGAGAAGTTCCTGCTCAACAAGATCAAGAGCGCGCTCGAGCGGCTGAGCGAGGGCACGATCGACGAGTGCGAGTCGTGCGGCGAGTCGATCGGTTTCAAGCGGCTGCTCGCCCGCCCGGTCACCACGCTCTGCATCGACTGCAAGGAAGAGGCGGAGAAGGAAGAGGCCTCGCTGGTGCACGAGCGTCCGGGCGGAGCCGGGCTCAGGGACGATCTCGGCTCCGGCTCGTCGGAAGATCTCGCGCCGGGCACCCCAGAAGAGTAAGCGGCGAATAAGTGGCGAGTACGTGGCGAGTAGGGGCGCTCGCTCTCCTGCCGTTTTGCTTCCCCGATCGTCCATGTTAAAATAAAACGGATCGGCAGGCGGCCGCTCGACGGATGCCGGAAACCCAGAGATATCGCGTCACCGAGAAGATCGACGCCGGAGGCATGGCCGAGGTCTATCGCGGGATCGCGGAGTCCGCGGTCGGGGGCCTGAAGAAGGCCATCGCGATCAAGAAGATCCTTCCCAGCCTCACCAAGAACAAGAAGTTCATCTCGATGTTCCTCGACGAAGCGCGCGTGTCGATGCACCTGCAGCACGCGAACATCGTCGGTGTGTTCGACATCGGGATCGCCGACACCTCCTACTTCATCGTGATGGAGTTCGTCGACGGCGCGAACTTGAAGACCATCCTCGAGTCGCTCAGGCGGCAGAACAAGCGGCTCGCCGTGCAGCAGGCGCTCTATCTGATGATGGAGGTCTGCAAGGGGCTGCACTACGCGCACGACGCGGTCGATCCGGAGAACGGGCGCGAGCTCGGCATCGTCCACCGCGACATCTCGCCGCCGAACATCCTCATCTCCAAGCGCGGTGAGGTGAAGCTGGTCGACTTCGGGCTCGCCAAGGCGACCTCGCAGCTCGAGTCGACCGACCCGGGCGTGGTCAAGGGCAAGTTCAGCTATCTGTCGCCCGAGGCCGCGTCGGGGAAAGAGGTCGATCGGCGCGCGGACATCTTCGCGGTCGGCATCCTCCTCTACGAGCTTCTGACCGGCAAGCGGCTGTTCTACGGAGAGACCGATTATCAGACCGTCGAGCTCGTGCGGCAGGCGAAGGTGCCGCCGCTCGGGCCGCAGAACGCCGAGGTCACGCCTGAGCTCGAGCAGATCATCCGCAAGGCGCTCGCGCGCGATCTCCACGAGCGGTTTCAGACCGCCGCCGATCTGCAGGACGCGCTCGCGCAGTTCCTCTTTTCGCAGCGGCTCAAGGTCACCAGCCGCGACTTCGAGCGGCTGGTGCAGGCCTGCATTCAGGAGAAGCAGCGCAGCCAGCCGAAGCACGAGCGGCCGGTCGGCAACCTCATCGATCAGCTGATCAACGAGGAGATCCTCAAGTTCACCTCGCTCGATGGGATCAGCGATCCATCGATCAGCGCCACCTCGCCCTCGCCCACCGACGCCGGCAACGCGCCGCTCGATCCGGGATCGTTCATCGACACCCGCGGCTGGGTCGACGATTTGTCGAGCGAAGCGAAGGGAAAAAACGGCGTGGGCGGCCGGCGCAAGGACGCGAGCGCGGAGGTGACCGGCCTCGAAGATCTGCTCGAGGGCGACGGCGCGGCGCGCACCGGTCAGAAGGCGAAGGCGCGCGCGAACGAGCAGAAGGCGGCGCGCGCGGCGGTGAGCGCGGAGCTCGCCTCCGGCCCGAAGGCGAAGCCGGCGCCGATCAAGAAGTCGGGGGGCAAGCTGCTGCTCCTTCTCGTCGGGATCCTGCTCCTCGCCGGCGCGGGCGCGACCGTCTACTTCGTCAAGCCGAGCCTGCTCGGCCTCTCGCGCGCCGCTTCGTCGCGATCGCGCTGAGGTGAGCCGAAGCTGATGCGCGCGCCCGACTCTCCCCCGCGTCGAGGGCCCGCGCCGCACGTGCTCGCGATCGTGCTCGCCGGCGGTGAGGGCCGGCGGCTCTGGCCGCTCACCGCCGACCGCGCCAAGCCGGCGGTGCCGATGGCGGGGCGCTACCGTCTGGTCGACTTCGTGCTGTCGAACTTCGTCAACTCGGGCCTGCTCAAGATCAAGGTGCTGACCCAGTACAAGTCGGACTCGCTCGGCGCGCACATCGCGCGCGGCTGGCGGCTGCCCGCGTTTCTCGATCTCTATGTCGAGGTGGTGCCGGCGCAGCAGCGCACCGGCCGCGAGTGGTTCAAGGGCTCGGCCGACGCGCTGTTTCAGTCGCTCAACGTGATCACCGACGAGAATCCGGATCACGTGTGCGTCTTCGGCGGCGATCACATGTACAAGATGGACGTCGGCCAGATGCTCGACGAGCACCTCGATTCGCGGGCGGCGGCGACGGTGGCGGCGATCCCGGTGCCGGTCGCCGAGGCGCGCGCGTTCGGGGTGCTCGAGGTCGACGCGCACGGCAAGGTGGTGGCCTTCGACGAGAAGCCGGCGCACCCGCGCGAGATCCCCGGGCGGCCCGGCTGGGCGCTGGCGTCGATGGGCAACTACATCTTCGACACCCGCGTGCTCGTCGAGGAGCTCAGCCGCGACGCCACCGACGACAGCGCGCACGACTTCGGCCGCAACATCCTTCCCGACATGGTGGCGCGCGGGCGCGAGGTCTACGCCTACGATTTTTCGCAGAACGAGATCCCCGGCGCCCACGAGAAGGAGCGCGGCTACTGGCGCGACGTCGGCACCATCTCCGCCTACTGGCAGGCCAACATGGATCTGGTGCAGGTGGTGCCCACCTTCGACCTCTACAACGCGCGCTGGCCGATCCGCACCTGGACCCGGCCGCTGCCGCCGGCCAAGTTCGTGTTCGCCACGCCCGGCGAAGGCAGCGGGCCGGCGCGCATGGGCATCGCCACCGACTCGCTGGTCTCCGAGGGCTGCATCGTCTCGGGCGGGCGGATCGATCGCACGGTGTGCTCGCCGCAGGTGCGCATCCACAGCTTCGCCCACGTCGAGGAGTCGGTGCTGCTCGACGAGGTCGAGATCGGGCGGCACGCGCGGCTGCGCCGCTGCATCGTCGACAAGGGCGTGCACATCCCGCCCGGCACCGAAATCGGCTGCGACCCCGAGGCCGACGCGCGGCGCTTCACCGTCGTCGACGGGATCGCGGTGGTGCCGAAGGGCTATCGCTTCGGCTAGCGAGATTTTTCATCGATGAACGCGCACGTCTGTTTTTTGTTTCACATGCACCAGCCCGCTTACGTCGACCCGATGAGCGGGCGGGCGGAGCTGCCGTGGGTGCGGCTGCACGGCGCGCGCGCCTACCTCGACGTCGCCACCGCGCTCGCCGCGCATCCGCCTGTGCACCTGACGGTGAACTTCGTGCCTTCGCTGCTTTCGCAGCTCGAGGAGGTGGTGGCGGGCGCGCGCGACGCCTGGCTCGAGCTCGACGAGAAGCCGGCGGGCGAGTGGACGCCGGAGGAGCGCACCCTCCTCGTCGGGCGGCTGTTTTCGATCCACTGGGCGCGCGCGATCGAGCCGCGGCCGCGGTACCGCGAGCTGCTCGAACGGCGCGGGCGCGAGCTCAAGCCCGGCGAGCTGGCCGAGCGGGCGGCGCGATTCACCGCCCAGGAGCTGCGCGATCTGACGGTGCTCTTCAATCTTTCGTGGATCGGCTTCGCCGCGCGCTCAGGCGATCGCGAGCTCGAGGCGCTGGCAAAAAAGGGGCGCGATTATGATGAGGCCGATCTCGCGCTGGTGATCGCGCGGCAGCGCGCCGCGTGCGAAAAGGTGCTGCCGCTCTGGCGCGAGCTCGCGGCGCGCGGCCAGGTCGAGCTCTCCTCGTCGCCCTACTTCCACCCGATCGTGCCGCTCGTGATCGACACCGAGACCGCGCGGCGCTCGCGGCCCGATCTTCCCGAGCCTTCACGCTTCGCCTGGGCCGAGGACGCCGCGGCGCAGATCCGGCTCGCGCAAGAGGCGCACGCGCGCGTCTTCGGCGCGCCGCCGGTCGGGATGTGGCCGCCCGAGGGCTCGTTCTCGCCCGAGGCGGTCGAGCTCTACGCCCAAGCCGGGGTGCGCTGGCTCGCCACCGACGAGGGAAATCTCTGGCGCTCGCTCGCGCTTGCCGGCCGCGAGGGGAGCCGCGGCGATCTCTACCGCGCCTATCGCCACCTGGGCGTCGAGCTCCTGTTTCGCGATCGCGAGCTCTCCGATCGGATCGGCTTCGCCTACGCGCACGGAGATCCACGCGCCGGAGCCGCCGATCTGCTCGCGCGCGCCCGGCATTGCGCGACGCTGTCGACCGCGCCGGCCGGCGAGCCCAAGCTGGTGCCGATCTTTCTCGACGGAGAGAACCCGTGGGAGGCCTATCCGGAGAGCGGCCGCAGCTTCCTCGACGCGCTCTTCTCCGGGCTCGCGCGCGATCCCGAGCTGCGCGCGACGTCGATCCGCGAGCACCTCGAGCAAGCGCCCTCGCGGCGCGAGCTCGGCGCGCTCCACTCCGGCTCGTGGATCGACTCCGACTTTCACATCTGGATCGGCGATCCGGTGAAGAACCGGGCGTGGGAGCTGCTCGGGCGGGTGCGGCGGCAATTCGAGCGGGCGCGCGCGGGCGCGCTTCCGGCGGCGCGGCTCGACCGAGCGTATCGGCACCTCCTCGCCGCCGAAGGCTCCGATTGGTTCTGGTGGTTCGGCGAGCCGTTTCACTCCGCCGAGGACGCCATCTTCGATCGGCTGTTTCGCGCCCACCTGGCCGGCGCGCTGACCGCGCTCGGCGAGCCGATCTTCGACGAGCTGTCGCATCCGGTCGCGCCCACAAAGGCGGCCGGCGGATCGCAGGCGACCACGCGCGCGCCCACGGCGCTCATCCGCCCGCGCATCGGCGAGCCGGGCGGCGACTCGTTCTACGCCTGGCACGGCGCCGGCATTTTTCAGGTTCCGCGCGGCGCGGCGATGGCCGACTCGCCGCTCGTCGAGCGCATCCACTTCGGCTTCGATCGCGCCACGCTCTATCTCCGGCTCGATCTCGCGCCGGGCGGCGCCGCCGAGCTCACCTCCTCGGGCGAGGTCACGCTCGAGGTGATCGTCCTGGAGGACGCCCGGCGAATGCGGCTCCGGCTGCCGCTCACCAAAGAGAGCCACACCGACTGGATCCTCGACGAGGCGGCCGCCGGCGGCTGGCGCGAGCTCGCCCACGGCGGGCCGACCCGGATCGGCCGTGCGATCGAGCTGGGCGTCCCGTTCGCCCGGCTCGGCCTCGCTGCGGGCGCGCGCGCGACGCTCGCGTTTCAGCTCTGGCGCGGCGAGCTCTCCCTCGCCCGCTACCCTTCGGACGGCGCGATCCCGCTCACCGTCCCCGACGACGCCTTCGAGGCGCGGAATTGGTGGGCCTGACCTTGCCCTGCCCGGCGAGCGCGCGCCTCACGTCCTCGGCGTAGATCCCTTTCGGCGCCACCTCGAGATATTTGCGATAGGGATCGGCCGCCTTGGGATCGCCGGCGTCTTCGCGCATGCGCCCGAGGCTGTAGAGCGCGTCGGCGAACTGCCCGTCATTGGCGACCGCGGTCTCCATCGCCGCCCGCGCATCGGCCTTCTTGCCGACGTCGTCGAGCACCATCCCGAGGTAGTAGAAAGCGCGCGGGTTCTTCGGATCGAGCGTGCAGGCGGCGCGCAGCGACTTGAGCGCGGCGCCGAACGAGCCCTGCTCCCAGCGCGAGCGCCCGAGCACGGTGAGCGTCTGCGCCTTGATGAAGCGCGGCGCGGTGGGCTTTTGCAGCTTGGCGAGGGCGGCCAGCGCCAGCGACTCGGCGGCGACGTCGCGCCCGCGGGTGATCTCGAGGCGCGCCCGCGCCATCAACATCTCCGGCGACAGGCGCAGGCGCGGCGGAACGATCAGCCGCACCTCGGCCGCCTTGTCCTGCTGATCGAGGGCGAGATAGGCGAGGAGGAGCAGCCCGCCGGTCTCGCCGCGCTGGGCGGTGGGCGCGATCTTGCGAAGCAGCGCCGCCACCTCGGCCGGCTTCTTCGCGGCGAGGAGCGCGCGCGCGGCCAGGTCGTTCGACTCCTCGGCGGCGATCGGATTCGGCGCCGCGCCGGCCGCCCGCGTCGCGCGATCCTGCGCGCCCGCGAAGTCGCCGAGCGCGAGGTGGGCGCGCGCCGCCCCGATCAGGGTCTCGAAGTCGGGCGCCTTGTCGACCAGCGCGTCGTACTGATCGCGCGCCGCCACCGTGTCGCCCTGATCGAGCGCGATCCCGGCGCGCTCGCGCTGCGCTGGCACATACTGCGGGTTCTGTTGCAAGATGGTGTCGAGCTGCGCCTTGGCGTCGTCGAGCTTGCCGCCTGCGCGGTAAAGGCGCGCCAGCTCGAGGCGCGGCTCGATCGCGAGCGGATCGCGCATGAGCGCCTGGTTGAACCAGAACTTCGCGCGCTCGGGGAAGCGCGCGGCGAACACCATCCCGAGCGCCGATGCGACCTCGGGCAGCTTGGTGGTGGCGTGCTCGAGCTGATCGAGCTCCTTCTGCGCGCGATCCGAATGGCCGTCGGCGATCTCGACCCGCGCCAGCACCACCTTGGCGGCGACGAGGTCGGGCTGAACGCGCAGCGCGCTCTCGGCGTCGAAGCGCGCCGCATCGCGCCGCCCGAGCTGCAGGTTGGCGAGCGCGCGCAAGACCAGCGCCTCGGGCCGCGAGGTGCCCGCCTCATCGATGGTGGTGAGCGCCTGCTTGGCGCGCCCGCGCGCGAGCGCCACCCGCGCCAGCACCAGCCGCGGCTGAAGGCGCGCCGACGAGCCGAACCCCGCCACCGCCCGCTTGGCCTCCTTCTCCGCCTGATCGAGCTCGAGCGCGCGCAGAAACGCGCTCGCCAGCTCTTCGGAGAGCAGCGCGTCGCCGTCGCGCCGTTTGGCCACCGCCGAGGCGAGCGCGCGCCGCGCCCCGTCGAGCTCACCGTTGGCCAGCTCGAGCTCACCGATCGCGAGAAACGCCCGCGCGAGCTGTCCCGGCGACGAGTCGCCGACCAGCTTGGTGGTCACGCCGTCGAGCTGCGCGCGCGCCGCGTCGCGATCGGTGGGCGTGCCGTCCCGCACCTCGAGCACCGCGCGATCGCTCAGCGTCGCGATGTGCGTGGAGTGGAGATCGCGCGCGCGCCGGTAGGCATCGAGCGCGAGATCGTCGTGGTGCGCGGCGGCCTGCGCGAGCCCGAGCCCGTGCCAGAAGAGCGGATCGCGCGGCAGCTTCTCGACCGCGATCTTGAGCGCCTCGACCGCCGCATCCGGATGCTCGAGCAGGAGCTCGGCGCGCCCGACCAGATAGCTCGCCGTCGGATCGGCCGCCTTGCGCCGCAAGGTGGTGGCCATCCGCGCGCCGCGATCGAGGTCGCCACGCGCGAGCGCGAGATAGGTGCGCGCCTCGTCGGCCTCGGGCGAGGCGAGCGCGCCGAGCGAGGCCACCGCGCGGCTCGCCAGATCGGGCGCGTCGCCGAACTCGAAGGTCATCTGCGCGAGCGTGCGGGCCCGGAGCGCGCGCGCCAGCGGATCGTCGCGCTCGGCGAGGATCTGCCGGTAGAGCAGCTCCGCCGCCTCGAAACCGGGATAGTTTCCCGACTGGAGCTTCTGCCGCGCGAGCTCGTAGCGCCTTTCCACCCGCGTGCGCATCCGCCACTCGCGCACCACCAGGCCGCTCACCACGCCGACGGCGATCACCGCCACCAGCGCGGTGGCGAGCAGCGCCAGGCCGCCGCCGCGATCGCCGACGAGCGCCCAGCGCACCCGGGTCCAGAACGACGGTCCGCTCGGCTTTTGCCCGCGCGAACGCGCCTCGGGCTCGACCCGCCCGACCGGCACCCGCACCACCCCCGGCGTGCCGGCGCGATCGCGCGGGCGATCGATCGTCGGGCTCTCGGTGAGCCCGGTCGGCGCGTCGTGCGAGCTATAGGCCGGCGCGCCGCCCGACGGACGCC